>JADFGO010000150.1 GCA_022567655.1 Candidatus Neomarinimicrobiota bacterium | reverse complement strand
TATTAAGGAATAGTTATGAAATATATTTGTCTGATATGTACGGGGATATGGCTAAGCGTATTTGCAGTGAATGCAATTGCTCAGATAAGCGGCATATCCAATTCCAAGATTGTGGTACCTGCATCGGAAACCGTACCCGCCGGAACATTCGAATTCGAGCCGTCGTTTGAGGTCTTCAGGAGCAATCAGGCCTGGGATAAGGACGGCAGTTCGTTCAGCTTCGGTAACACGGCAACGGAATCCGCTCTCGGTTTCAGGTTTACAGCCGGGTTCAACCATAACATAGAAGCGGGATTGGTCGTCCCGCAGGACGTATCATCTCTGAATTTCGGATTAAAATGGCAGTTCCGGAGCGGCGGCGATGCTTCATTAGCTCTCCAATCAGGCATAAACTTCGATACAAAAAGCGGTGTGAGATCGAATGAAGCAAAAACGGCGAAAATCATCGGCAGCGGGTTGGTATTAACGTATGTAATCTCTGAAAACTTATCGATTGATTCGGATTTCACCGTTTCACATCATTCAAATGATATAACAGACGAACCTGTAAATTGGTCGAATACGTTGAATATCGGGATCGGTTATAATCTGAACGAGAAATTTCAAGGCATCGCAGAGCTTAATTCGGGGCGATCGTACTTCGCCGATTCTGTTTTAACCGCTTCAAAGACGACCGGTGTTTTGGGCTTTACTTATTATGCCAGCGAGTTAGCCAAGGTTATAATGGCAGTGAAATACGATTTATTCGGCTCTAATAACGTTAAAGGGATCGCATATATAGGGGCTTTTACGTTTGTTATTTAATAATTCATCTGAAGAAAATAAATTTCTACGTATTTAATTAAACGAGGAGAATAAAGATGACGGTCGAGTCTATAACAAGTTTCATACACATTCTTGCGGGAGTCACCTGGGTCGGAGGAATTATTTACATGGTTCTCGTACTTCTGCCGTCTCTCGGAGCGATCGAACCGGCGAGCGCCGGAGTGTTGATGGGCGGATTAAGCAAAAGATTTACCAAGGTAGCGTGGACAAGCATAATTCTTCTGATCCTGACAGGAGGTATGCAGATTCAACCGGGAACTCTGTTCGATTTTTCCAGCCAATACGGAACTTTTATTACGATAAAGATTTGCAGCGCACTTATAATGATCCTGGTAGCTCTTTATATCACTTTCTCATTATTCCCAAAGATGGGTAAGCTGGCGCCGGCTCCCGGTGAGGAACCGTCAGAAGAATTCAAAAATTTACAGGGAAGACTTCCCATGCTTGCTAAACTGAACGTATTATTGGGTATATTGGTCCTATTCAGCGTTTCGATGTTGTATTAACGCAGCTTGAAATAAAATTAGGGAATTTGAATAATGGAAGGAAGAATGAATGGAAATACCTGAAAGCGCTATAAAAGTTAAACTTAAGGCAGGAAAAAAATATGCTTTGTGTTCATGTGGAAATAGTAAGACGATGCCGTATTGCGATAATACACATCGTGATGTGAACGAGAAAAAAGGTACAAGTTACAAATCGTTCAAAATCTATCCTGAAACCGACATTTCGGTTCACGTATATTGTGCGAACTGGGATAAACCGGCTTAAAGAAGATTGATCGGTTAACGGAGATATGGGTATTCAGTCGAAAAAAAAGGTAGCGGTTCTTGGGGCAACAGGCATCATCGGGCAAACTCTTATCCGTTTGCTCGAAGATCATCCCTGGTTTACGATTGACGCTCTTGTTGCGTCAGAGTCTTCAGCCGGAAAAAAATATTCTGAAAAGTGCCGGTGGGTTTTAAAAGAGGCTATGCCTGAAAGTGTCAGAGAGATGCAAATTTTGGACACGTCCGCCGATCTCGATGCTCATATACTATTCTCGGCTCTCGATTCGAACGTTGCTGAAGAGATCGAGCTCGATTTCAAGGGAAAAGGACATGTAATAGTGAGTAACGCCTCCAGCCATAGGATGGCGAGTGACGTTCCTCTTGTCATACCGGAGGTAAATCCCGACCATCTACAGTTGGTCAATAACGGCGGGAAGGGCGGATGGATAGTCACGAACCCGAACTGCTCCGCTGTTGTGATCGCTCTTGCTCTTGCTCCCATCTCCGGAGAATACGGTATCGAACGGATGTATCTGACTACCATGCAGTCCTCATCCGGTGCGGGTTATCCGGGTACACCATTCCTTGATCTGAACGGCAATATCATCCCGTTCATAAAAGGTGAGGAGCCGAAAATAGAAGCCGAGCTGAAAAAAATATTAGGCACGATGAAGAATGGAA
>JADFGO010000149.1 GCA_022567655.1 Candidatus Neomarinimicrobiota bacterium | reverse complement strand
AAATCGATGTTTTCTCTCTTTAGCAAAGCAACATCGCCAGCCCTAAGACCAGTATAAAGCAGAAACATATAGTAAGTCTTCCACCCGCCTGCTCCCTTGAAGATGATTTCGAGATCAATCGGCTCTAAAAGGCGATGTCGTATAGATGGGATTATTTTAGGAAGAGTTGGGCAAGCCGGAGCTCGCTATAGAAAACTATGAAGCACTCCTTGACCTATGGAAAGATGCCGACGAAGAAATCCCAGAACGTAGAGATACAATAAAGCGGTTAGCAGCTCTGAAACAGGAAAGTTAGATATTACCGCCTCCAAGCAAGCGATTTCGTCCAGACGAGGAAGATGGTGTTGTTGAAGTAAAGTAATTCTCTGAATTTCAATCCGGGGCTAATCCGGGGCTAAAATCTGGTATAACAGAGCGGAAACTGGCATAAACAGTAGGTTACCTGAAAGGGCTGGAATGCCTGTAAAACAAGGCTTAAGTGTTATAAATATTAAAGTTTTAGATACGAATTCTTTGAGTTGTACATTATCTCATTGATAACGACCATGTTTGATCCGAATGCAAGGGAGACTTCGATAAAATAACTGTCGTTTGAAGGTTTTTCATCACCTTCTATCGACGCCAATACACCTACAGTGACACTGCTCCATTTAAATTCGGTAATTTCCGCGCTGAAGAGGAGTGAATCACCCGGTTCGAGTGCAGCTGAATTCGTGAATGGGGGAAGCAGCTGCTCACCTGTCGAAAGGGCGGAGTCATTATCCGAATCAGCGAAAAAGGTGACTGTGAATTCTTCAGCAGTTTGTGTACCACGGTTTTCTATAAACGCAAAAAGAACGAACTGCTGACCGAAAGATGGGAGTTCCGGCTCGATATAAATTCGGCTCAGGGCTAAGTCGATCTCTGCCGGCGCTACGCTGTTTTTGAAACCCGGTGTGCCTTTTTGGACGGCACTGTTCGACCAGTTTAACGGATCGTCTCCGGCACTGAGGTCGATCTTTTCATCGGAGATACCCTGCCCGTTATCGATCGAGTAGGTGTACTCCGCAATTACGCTGCTGTCGGGCGCAAAGAGAGTTATGGTTTCCGGCGCTGAGTTCAGGAGTCCCTTAAACCCGAAAGTAACGCCGTCAATCGTGAGTATGAGCGCTTCCGGCGGAATCAACGAATCATACTCCGTTGAGTTCCCGAAATAACCGTTGTCGAGAATTATACCGTACTGAGCCGGCGCGAGCGTTTGACCCCACCCTGCGTCGATTATCTCATCGCTCGCCGTTCCGTCTCCGACGAACCAGCCGGTCAGGTTAGCTACAGAATTCCCCGCATTGTAAATTTCTATAAACTCATCGAAATTTTCATTCCCTGACGGGTTGAACATCACCTCGCTCAGGACTATCTGATCCTGCGCTGCGGCATAACTAAAAGTGGTGACAATAATGAGGCATTGAAACGATAGAGAAACGAACCGTGATAATCGGTAAAAAGCAAGCGGCATACGGACAAAAGTCCGCCCGGCGGGCATAATAAATCAAGTCTTTTGTGGTGGCAAGGTTATTTAGTTAATAGGATAATTTCTTAGACAAGTCAAATATTAAGTCAGGGCTTGCACGCCCTGAATCCGGACTGGATTCTTCGTCCGCCAGCTGGCGGACTCAGAATGACGTCAGTGCGAGTCATCCGGCAGCTGCCGGATGACCGCAACTACTTTAAGTCTAAGGCGTCATGGCAAGCCATGACTGCCACTCAATCTTTGCAAATGGATATACTCATATTTTGTCTTTGATAGGATTATTCAGAATAATCGATTCTTTCATCCCTTATCTCACATCGTTCTCAATCGGATCCTCCCATAGGTTCCCAGCTGATATTTAATTTCGGATTAAGCCTGTAATTTGTAATGACGAGCGAATTCCTTTTCGCTTGCAAGGGAAGGGGAGATTTTCTAATTTGTGGTAACTTTAAAAGGTAAACTTTCGGGAGTCGATTGCAGCACCTATCGGTTGACAGCATAATCATAATCGCGCTTGGATTCTTTGCGTTCAAGGGGTTGCGTAAGGGTCTGATACTTGAAGTATTCAAGCTCATAGGGATGTTCGGAGGATTTCTTATGGCGGCGAAATTCTTCAGCGGGGGAACGGGGATCATTATAAAACAGTTCGGGGTCGGTCCGAACGTAGCGGCGGGTCTGAGTTTCATTCTCATATTCGTAGCAGTTGCCGCTACGGCTCGATTTATTGCGGTTGCGATAAAAAAACTCCTGGAGTTCAGCATGCTCGGCTGGGTTGATAGGGGCGGTGGAGCGCTTTTCGGAGCGTTAAAAGCGTCTTTCGTGATCAGCTCGGTGCTGCTGGCTATCTCGTTCATTCCGGGTGATTTTTCAAGTAACCTCGAAAAAAAATCGAAGTTCTACACGCCGATGAAAGGAATAGCGCCGATGGTTTACGACTGGATTTACGGAATTTTCCCCGATGCTCTCTCTTTTCAGGAGAAGATAGGTAAAACGATCGAGGGTTACGGTGGCACATTGACCGGGGGGATGTCCGGCGGCATGCCGAATATACCGGGCATGAAAGAGCTTGAAAAACTTCAGAACTTAGACGAGCTGTACATCAAAGGGACCGAACAGCAGAAAAAAATTGACGAACTGCTGAAAAACTATGGGAAAAATTGAGGTCTGCCCCCGTGCCGTTCTGGAAAGCTTAGACTTCCCTGTTATAAAAGAACTCCTTTCGCAGTCGATACATTCCGAAGCAACTCTACCTCTCGTGGAAGCGCTCCGCCCGATATCAGACATTGCCG
>JADFGO010000148.1 GCA_022567655.1 Candidatus Neomarinimicrobiota bacterium | reverse complement strand
CGCGTTACCACAACTATCCCCGTGCTTACTATATCAGGGGAAAAGCATACGAAGAGATGGGCAAGCCGGAGCTCGCTATTGAAAACTATGAAGCGCTCCTTGATCTATGGAAAAACGCTGACGAGGAGATTCCCGAGCGACGAGATACTATTAAGCGGTTAGCAGCTTTGAAACAGGGAAGTTAATTCTTCCCGCCTCCAAGCAGGTAATTTTGTTCAAACAAAGAAGATGATTTTGATTAAGTAAATTATTGCTAAAATTGGATAGAATACCGACGAGAATCACTCGCTATTATATCCAATTCCTAAAAACTGGATAGATAAGTGTTCAATAATATCCAATATGAACCTAAATGTAGCACATTCAAAATTCCAAAAAACTATAGCTGTTTTATACAGTAATCAACTAGTTCCAAATAGTTTCTTTGGAATCTGTATTGATTAGATGGAGTCTCAAAAACGTCTAAGTGAGAGAGTTATGGGAATATTCAATCGAGACGGAGTTTTGGCACTCGATTCAGGTGTTTTGGGATAGGTTATTGGGACTTTGTCAGAAAGTGCCAAAAACGGTCGTTTATGGGAATCAATTTTAGCCTTTTGTTACTCAAACATTTTAAGAATCGATGCGAAAATCGAAAAATGTTCTTTCCTAATCAGACACTTTGAAATATATTAGGCTTCGATAGAGAGAGAATGGGAAGGTGGCCGATTACAATCGGAACAGGTGTCCGATTACATCGGAATAACCAATATTAAAACCTCTGAGCTATACATCTGGTATAAGCTTGTTTAAAGAAGGTTATATCCATATACTAAAGCGTTAGTGTTCAAAAATTATATTCGTTAAAGGCGATTAAGGTAATATATTAATCTGGAGACTATGAAAATCAGAATCATTTTAGCGGGATTAGCCGGTTTTTTTATTTTCTCAGCATCCTATGCTCAAAAAACTCCCGACTGGGTGAAAAACGGGGGCAGTTCGCGCAAGTATCCGTCCGGTTTATACATGACAGGATTCGGCGTATCCGAGGATAACTCAGTTGAAACGAGAAAAGGGATTGCTGAATCAAACGCGAAAGCCGAGCTATCCGGTCAGTTTCTTCAGACTATAAAGAATGAAATCTACTCGGCAGAGAAGGTCACCGCGGGAAAAGCAACCTCGGACTACCGCAATGTTGTAACTTCTGTGACACAGCTGAACCTTCGGGGTGTAAAGACCGAATGGTATGATGACAGGAAGAAAAAGATAAGCTACGCTCTCGCTGTGATGGAAATCGATGGCGCTGCGGCTGATTACAAGAATCATCTCAATCTGATACTAAGAGAGCTCGATAAGCTGCTTTCGACAGCCGCAGACTATGCGAAGAATGATCAATTACAAATGGCGGCGGAAACTTATAAAAAAACATATCCTTTATTTTTGCAAATAGGTGAGGCGCACACCATTCTTAATATCCTGAACAGGGTTTCTCCATTTGCGAATAATAAGCAGCTGCCGTCGTCTTCGCTAAGTTTGAGTGAGGTGGAAGCTAAAATCGAAGATCTCATAGGCGGCCGGATAACAACGTTAGAGGATGCAGCCTACGCGCTTTCAGAACAGCTGAAAAGCCAGGTCCCCGAAAAAAGGAAAGTGCTTGTGGTACCGTTCTCATATAGAGATACAGATTTTGGATCGCAATTTTCGCAACGGTTTTTACCATATCTGCAGGGTGAGCTGACACCGGAATTCTCGGTTATCAGTGAACAGCCTAAGCGGGGAGTTGAATCTGAAGCCCGCGTAACAAATCCGCGATTCGACAGTTATATCATGGGGAGTTATTGGGAAGAAGGTTCCGATCTTGTAGTTCGTGCGGTGTTATCAGATTTGAAAGCGAGCGAGATAATCGGCACGGCGTCTGTCCAAATACCTGTGAAACTGTTACAGGAGAAAAACATCGAGTTCAAGCCGGTCAACATGCTCGAGCTTATGGAGGATACGCGGCTCTTTCTGAAAAAAGACGTGATTTCCGGAGAGCTCTCATTAGAAGTATGGACCGACAAGGGAAACAGGAACCTGATATTCAGGGAAGATGAAGAGACAAAAGTTTACGTGCGGGTGAACAAACCAAGCAACCTGCAGGTTATCTATCACATGGCGAACGGGATCCGGCTATTATTGTATAATAATCTGTATGTCGACGCTTCAAAAGTAAACAGGGTCTATACACTGCCGGACGAGTTTGTTTTTGCTCCGCCTCTGGGAGTTGAGAGGCTTCAAATTTTCGCAAGCACCAAGAAGTTTCCTGAGGTTGAAGTTACGACAAAAACATTCGATGGAGAGTTTTACGAGGATGTCTTCGCGGAGGACATTAAAAAGTATACCGTCCGCATGCGTGGTATCAGAAAGAAATCGGGTAAGCCGGAAAACACGGATGTCATTTTGACTATTACGACTGTGAAATAGACGATTACGTTTGGTGTAACCTTCCCCTCCTTACAAAGGAGGGGACCGAGGGGTGGTTAGTTGAGGGATGACAGGAGAGATTTGAGATTGCCCGTCAGACCGATGTCGGGCAGGCTTCGTCACTACGTTTCTCACAATGACAAAGATAATGCGGCAGTCAGGGCTCCGAAGGAGTTTAGGCAACAAGCCCCCTAACCCGCACAAAAAAGGAAAACAGACTATGAGAATTAATCCGACAGCTTACGTTTTAATCATGCTTCTCTTTGCCGCGCTGACGGCGGAAACCAACGCGCAGGAGTTAAAGCCGGAAGTCTTTGTGCAGCTGGGGCATTCTTGGAATGTCCTTTCCGTCGCTTTTTCCCCCGACGGCAGGTATGCCCTGTCGGGGAGTTA
>JADFGO010000147.1 GCA_022567655.1 Candidatus Neomarinimicrobiota bacterium | reverse complement strand
TGCAGCATAAGATCACTCAGATCATCTAAGCGCCATTGACTTGATGCATCGCAAAGAGCTTCCGTGGGGTTCGGGTGCGTCTCGATGAAGACTCCGTCAACTCCCGCCGCTACGCCGGCTCTCCCCAATGTAGGTATAAATTCCGGTGTCCCGCCTTTCGGGTCCTTGGACGGTATTCCATACACACGGACCGAGTGAGTTACGTCAAAAATAACCGGATAACCGAACTTTCTCATAATCTGAAAAGATCTCATATCAACTACAAGGCTTTGATACCCGAATGATGTTCCCCGCTCCGTCAGGATGATGTTGTTATTGCCTTCTTCCTCGATTTTACGGACTACGTTCTTCATATTTTCCGGGGCGATAAATTGACCCTTCTTCAGGTTGACAACCCTTGCCCTTTTCGCCACCTCAATCGTCAGCTCCGTTTGCATGCAGAGGTATGCCGGAATTTGCACCACGTCTAATACGTCAGCCGCGGGCGCAACCTGTTCGATGCTGTGTATGTCGGACAGCAGGGGCAGTCCGTATCGCTTTTTGACTTCCGCTAAAATTTTGAGTCCCTTTTCCAACCCCGGACCTTGATAACTCTTGGAGGAGGAGCGGTTGTCTTTCAGGTAAGATGACTTGTAGATTATGGGGATCTTCAGTTCTTCAGAGATAGATTTCAATCTTTCGGCCGTCGAGTAAGCTACCTCTTCCGATTCTATAACGCATGGTCCCGCGATAAGAAGCAGATCGCTGCCGCCTCCCAATTGTAAACCGTCAATCTCGATTGTTTTAGTCATTGCCGGCAGCTGTTTTGCCTGCCTCCCCGTTTGACCTATTGTACTTTACCGCTGCTTCAACAAAATTCCTGAATAGAGGATGAGTGTTGAACACTCTTGATTTGAGTTCCGGGTGAAACTGTGTTCCGACAAACCAGGGATGATCCTTGATCTCAATTATTTCTGTTAAATTGTCTCTCTCATTGATTCCGGAGAGGATCATTCCTGCTTTCTGGAGTTGGTCCTTGAACTCGTTGTTGAACTCATATCGGTGTCGGTGCCTCTCGCTGATTTGTTTTTCGCCGTATGCCTCTGCGGCTTTATTCCCCGGTGTTAGAGTGCACGGATAAGCGCCGAGTCTCATCGTTCCGCCTTTGTTACTGATATTTTTCTGATTTTCCATAATGTCGATGATCGGATATGGTGTTTCAGCGTCAAATTCACTGCTGTTTGCGTTCTCCAATCCGCAAACGTTACGCGAGAACTCGATTACCGCGCATTGCATTCCGAGACAGATACCGAAGAACGGTACCATGTTCTCACGGGCATACTTCGCAGCTTCAATCTTTCCCTCTACACCCCGTTTTCCGAATCCGGGAGGTATAAGTATTCCGTCAACTCCACTTAGATTTTCCGCAACATTCCCTTCCATTTTTTCCGTGTCAACCCATTTGACACTCACGAAGGCAGAATTGTCCACACCGGCGTGTACAAATGCTTCAAGAATACTTTTATACGCATCCACAAGTTTATTGTATTTTCCGCATATTGCTATAGTGATCTCTTTTTCCGGATTGTATATCTTATTTACGAATTCCTCCCACTCGCTGAATTTTATCCGGCTCGCAGGCAGCCCGAGTTTGTCTAATATCAGTTCACCGACGCCCGCCTTGTGAAACCTGATAGGAACTTCATAGATGCTTGCCACGTCGATTGCCTCAATCACCGAATCCGTTGTTACGTTGCAGAAAAGAGATAGTTTATCTTTGATACTCTGGTCGAGTTTCCCTGAAGTCCGGCACATCAATATATCCGGCTGGAGACCGATTTCCCTGAGCCGCATGACTGAATGCTGAGTCGGTTTCGTTTTTGCCTCACCCGAACTTTTAATGAAAGGAACCAGAGTGAGATGGATGATGAGCGTATTCTCCCTTCCCTCCTCCACACAGAACTGACGTATCGCTTCGAGAAACGGCAGGCTTTCGATATCGCCGACCGTTCCTCCCACCTCCGTGATTATTATGTCAAAGTCATCATCACCGCCGGACAGCTTCTTTATGGAACTTTTTATCTCGTCAGTGATGTGCGGGATAACCTGCACGGTGGCTCCCAGGTACTCACCCTTACGCTCCTTGGTAATCACCGTGTTATACACCTGCCCCGTAGTCAGGTTATTCATCCGGGTCATATCCGTATGGATGAACCGTTCGTAGTGACCTAAGTCGAGGTCGGTTTCCGAACCGTCGTCAGTAACGTATACCTCTCCGTGCTGGAAAGGAGACATCGTTCCCGGGTCGATATTCAGGTACGGATCGAACTTCTGAATCGTAACCGAAAGTCCCTTTGCCTTCAGCAGCGCCCCCACGGAGGCGGCGGCGATACCTTTTCCCAGTCCGGACATTACGCCTCCGGTAAAAAAGATATACTTTACCTGTTTACTCATACCGCTCCCGACTTTTCAAGCACGTATTTCTCAAATTCTTCATTTGCCCTGTTAAGATCCGATTCTGTGTCTATGGGAAACGACTTATATGCAGTTTCTATCAGTTTTATCCTGTATCCGTTCTCGATTGCCCGCAGCTGCTCGAGACTCTCCGATAATTCCAAAGGGGTTTGATCCATAGCGGCGAACTTCAGAAGAAAATCCCGGGTATACCCGTAAATCCCCAAATGAATCCAATACTCAGAATTTGAATTATCCTTATTATCGGTTATAGGAGTTCTGCTGAAATTCAAGGCGTTCCAATCTTTGTCGAACACTACCTTGACGAGATTCGGGTTCGGGATATCGTCCTCCGCGTCCGCCCTGCGGACGGCCGTAACCATTTCCGTGCCGCGATTGTCGAACGCCCCGACAACGTCGTCTATCAATGCAGGTTCGATGAAGGGTTCATCC
>JADFGO010000146.1 GCA_022567655.1 Candidatus Neomarinimicrobiota bacterium | reverse complement strand
GTTTACGAATTCCGAAATTCCGCATTTCGACTTTCCTCTGCGCCCGCTCGATCGAACGGGTTATCATGGTGTGAGTTATTACCTCCCCTTCTTCGAGACCAAGCCTGTCCATAATACGCGCGATGCGTTCGCTTCCGAACAGACGCATCAGGTCGTCCTCTAACGACATGTAAAAAACAGTTGAACCCGGGTCGCCCTGTCTGCCCGACCTTCCGCGGAGCTGAAGGTCTATCCGCCTCGATTCATGCCGTTCCGTGCCTATTATATGCAGCCCTCCGACCTCTACGACTCCTTCACCCAGCTTTATATCCGTTCCCCTGCCAGCCATGTTCGTGGCAATCGTTACCGAACCCGGTTCTCCCGCATGGGCGACTATCTCCGCCTCATTCTGGTGCTGTTTAGCGTTTAAAACTCTGTGTTTAATTCCGCGGTTTGTCAACATCTTGCCGAGGAGTTCGGAGACCTCAACGCTTATCGTTCCGACGAGTACAGGCTGCCTTCGTTCATGGCAATCGACGATTTCTTCCACCACGGCTTTATATTTTTCGCGTCTCGTCTTGTAGATGAGATCCTCGTTGTCTTCACGTATTACTTTTTCATGCGTCGGGATCACCGTTACTTCCATGTCGTATATCGATGCGAACTCACCCGCTTCCGTCTCCGCAGTTCCCGTCATACCCGCTAACTTATCGTACATTCTGAAGTAGTTCTGTATTGTTATGCTGGCTATTGTCTGAGTCTGAGCCTCGATACGAACTCCTTCTTTAGCCTCGATAGCCTGATGGAGTCCGTCCGAGTAGCGCCTGCCGGGAAGGATTCTGCCGGTAAATTCGTCCACTATCATGACTTTACCGTCGGTTACTACGTATTCCACATCCTTCTCAAATAGAGAGTATGCTTTGAGCAGCTGACTTATGTTGTGAATCTTTTCGCTCTGAGCGGCGAAGAGCTCCTGCAGTTCAGCCTTTTTTTGTGATTTGCTCAGGTCGTCTAAAGATTCGTCGTTCTCGATTTTTTCATATTCGGTTCCGATGTCGGGTATCACAAATGCGTTCAGGTCATTAGGAGCAATATGATCGCGCCCTTTTTCATTCAGGTCGATGACGTTGTTCTTTTCCTCTATGCTGTAATAGAGATCCTCGTCAAGTTCATGAAGCTTTTTATCCCTTATGTAGTCGTTCTCCACCTGTTGTTCGAGTCTCTTAATGCCTTCCTTCTCATAAAGCGATAACAGCTTTTTATGCTTCGGCATCCCGCGGCGGGCGATTAGTATTTTTTCTCCCGCTTTGTATTCATCTGTTTCCAACAGCTCTTTCGCGTCGTTTATCAGTTTATCCACAAGTTGCGATTGCGCGTGGACAAGCGAAGAGACTTTCGGTTTGAGTTCCAAAAATTGATCGTTCGAGGCGCCTTCTACCTGGCCTGAAATGATAAGCGGTGTTCTCGCCTCGTCTATCAGCACCGAATCAACTTCATCCACTATAGCGTACGAATGACTTCTTTGAACCTGATCCTCAACCTGAATTGCCATGTTATCACGCAGGTAATCAAAGCCGAATTCGTTATTGGTGCCGTAAGTAATGTCCTTAGCGTATTCCGCTCTCCGCTGTTCGTTGTTCATGGTATTCAGCATGCAACCGCTCGTCAAACCGAGCCGCTCGTATATTTTACCCATCCACTCGGAGTCGCGCTGCGCCAAATAATCATTTACCGTAATGAGGTGAACGCCTTCTCCTGTAAGCGCATTCAGGTATAGAGGCATGGTAGCCACGAGAGTTTTTCCCTCGCCCGTCTTCATCTCGGCTATATTTCCAATATGAAGCTCAAGCGCGCCGACCAGCTGCACGTCGAACGGAACCATGTCCCATTGGATTTTCTGACCAACAACGCTCCACGTTTCACCCAACAGCCTGCGGCATACTTCCTTTACCATAGCGAAAGCTTCATGCAGGATTTCCTCTAAAACTTCATTCTGCGCTTCAGCTTTAATTTCGAGGATCTCTTCAGCGGATAAATCTTCAGCTTGGGCTTCTTCTATTGCTTCTTCGCGGCGTTCGGAGATCAACTTCTTGAACTCGGCGGTTCTCTTCCTGAAATGATCGTCCGGAACGTCTTTCAAGTTTTCGAATATATCGTTGATCTTAACGACGTCTTTCCAGAGCTTCTTCACGGTCCGCCCGGACTTAGTCCCGAATATTTTCGTTACAAATTTACCTGTCATGCCGTATTCAACTCTTTTCCTTATAACTCATCAAATCCCAAGTGCTAATCTGCTTCCAAGATAATTTGGAAGTCCCACATCCGAAATCTTTTTTGCCGCCGATTTATAGTCATATTCGACTCTTTCAATGCTGATCCTTTTTGTGTCATAATCATATACGGCATACGATGCCGCCGGGTTTCCGTCCCTCGGTTGCCCCACGCTGCCGACGTTTATAATGTACCTCTTTTTTTCATCAAGACTCACTTCGGCATCAAAAGTATCGCCGTCGTGACAGTAAATCCCTACGATATGAGAATGCCCCACAAAGGCAGCGGATTTCTTAAAATATCTGAACTCTGAAATTGCATCCTGGCGGGATACAATATAACTCCACTGCTCCGGTTTATGGGGCGATGCGTGGACGTAGACAATCCCTTCCTCTTCATATATCAACGGCAACGATGAGAGATATACTTCCCAGCTGCCGGATATAGCATCCTGAGTCCATGTTACGGCTTCAGCTGCATCCGGACTAAACCCGGATACGCTGTGCTTACCTCCTACGGCATAGTCATGGTTTCCGGCCAGTACTATCTCACACTTCTCCGCTATCAGCTCAAGACATTCGACCGGGTCGGCTCCGTATCCGACGATGTCACCGAGGCAAACTATCCTATCGATCCCCGATTCGTCCA
>JADFGO010000145.1 GCA_022567655.1 Candidatus Neomarinimicrobiota bacterium | reverse complement strand
GAACCAGATTTTAGATCGAATCGAGCACATTCGATTTGAACGAAGTTCCGCAGCAGTTTCCCGAGATTTCCGTAAAATCCGCCTTGGTCTTCCTTTATGCAAAGGTGACTAAAGGTTGGAGTAAACCGAGCTAAGTGGTCTTTCAGAAAAGACCGTTCAGCCTTCAGAGTTTCTTTCAACATTGCCGATTTTTTATTTTGTATCGCATACGCTTCTTTTCTTGTGAGAAAGCACATGAATTCTAACTCGCAGGCAACATGATCGATTCTCTCATGTTTGGCAACATTTAATTCCAGACCAAAAGCAATTAAGAATCCCGAGATATCCGCCAGCTGATGCGGTTGTTGGAAGAGATTCTTATCCCCAAACTCCGTCTCATACGGCGGTACGCTTGAACGCGCGCTGTGACCGAATAGATTGTCATACTTTCTTTTTAATTTATCTTCCATCTTAGCATTCATTTCCACTGCTAATTTCGAGACATCATCCACAAGATCCTCATCAATTATTGATACCAGTTTGGCGAGCATTGAGTTCCGTTCCTTAGATATAAGCCTTCTGAAAGTTTCTTTAACAGGAGGTCGAAATCCAAGAGTTAATGCCTCGTATATTCCGCTTCTGCAAAGTGCGATTGCTGCGTCGTTGTTATTTTTTTCATCCGTCATAACGTTATCCTGTTTAAATTGAGTTTGCATACTTTTTTGATCTCTCATGTATCGGCTCTTCAATGGTTGTACGGAAAAGTTCTGTACCGTCCTTACCGTACGCTATGACCGTATCGTTATAAATATTGACAGGTTTATCCCTGATATTGCCTTCATAGATCTTAGGACCTTTCTCAAACTCGTAACTGAAAATTATCCGATTTGAACGTCTGAAGAGTTGTAACACCGCTAATAGTTCTCTGCTGGGATTCATATAATTTTCTATAGCTTGGTCAACTCCGGGACCGAACATTTGCTTCAGATATTTCCTCGGCACCCATCTGGGCGGAATGTAATATCCATTTGGGGATGTTCCGAACTGCGAATAAAGCGGAAGCGCCACTTTCTCTACATGAACCATATAATACAACGGATTGGATCTATCTTTCGTCCATGTTCCGTCGTTGTTCATCTTGACCAACCCCTGCATCCTCATCTGACCTATACAAGCCGCCATGCAGCGCGTTTCCATCGGAGTTCCATCGGACTCCGGATCGGTTCCCTCAACTCTCGGATAACAGCCAACACATTTTTCGGTGATTCGCGTATTGCCTCTGTACATTGCTTTTTTATATGGACATGCTTCCACACATTTTCTATAACCGCGGCATTTCTCCTGATCAATTAAAACTATGCCGTCTTCGGGTCTTTTATAGATCGCTTCACGAGGACAAGCAGCGAGGCAGGCAGGATAACTACAGTGATTGCATATTCTCGCTAAATAGAAAAACCAGGTTTTGTGCGTTGGCAATTCCACGCCTTCTTTATCTATTTCGTTGACCTTTCCAAGTTTTCCCTTTGGGTTATCCTCATAAATATTTGGAGAATTCCACTCGTGATCTTCCGGAAGATAGCCTAAAACTCGTGAGCTGTTCGGCAGCAATCTTCTTTTGATAGCTTCAAAGATCGTTTTTCCTTCAAATGTGTATTTGCCGTTTCTCTTCTTCCAGTTCTGTTTGCCCGGATTGGCTTCCTCAAGAAGTTTGAGGATCTTCGCATCCCAGAATTGAGGATATCCGCCATACGGCTTGGTTTCCACATTCGCCCACCACATCTGTTCCTGTCCTTTACTGAATGTCCATGTGGACTTGCAAGCCATAGTGCACGTTTGACATGCGATGCAGCGGTTTATGTTGAACACGAACGCGAACTGGCGATCAGGATACGCTCCCTCGTACGGATAATCCATTTCTCGATTCAGCTGCCAATTTTTTACTTTAGGCACGGTACTCCTCCTTTTGCTGATAATTCGTTAAATACTTATGTTTGCTCAATCTCATTTCTTATTCTTGATGTAGGTCGCGGTTGTTAACGCGATCAATTATTCTGACGCTGCCCCACACTGAGATACATTCGTCCACTATAGTTTCGATCTCATTTTCTCCAAGCTGAAGATAAGCCCGATGCGCTCCCGCATATTCACTATTACTGAATATTCCCATCAGTTTCTTTTTATCCATCCCAAGTCGAGCGAACTCTTCTGCAAAGACGTAAGCCATATCTTTTGCAGCGTCTTCATCAACTTCAAGCTCAACGCCGACCAATACGTTAGGATCGCTCGGATCCGGATCATTGTAGGGCATATCTTCTCCTTCTATTCTTTCATGTCGATTAAATCACCGGCAATATATCTCTTCATGAACTCGCTTTCATTATCCGGAGTGAATCCAGTTGTAGCCGGCTGCCAGATTCCAAGTCCACCCATCCCTCCGTCTTCAGCTTTTGTCACCTTCACAAGCGTTTCCTTCGGGACGGTGTTTACGGCATGATTGTCCGATTCACCACCGAATATAAATCCCATGTAGGCTTTCGTTTTATGGAAAAGGGTGTCAGTTTGGTGCATCGGCATATGCCAATTACGAGTGATTGACTGTTGTGACCCGTAACGCAGATTCGCCTGATATCCTGTATTGGCTGACAATGCTCTTCCGTCTGGTCGTGACTCATGAGCTCTCACACTTTTCTCGGTAGCGATGAACGGAGCGTGCTTCATCATCACAATATTATAAGGATAAGCATGATTGTATTTTGCCCTCAGCATACATCTTGAAACACGGTAGAAAAAATCTCCCGGTTTCGCGCCAATATATGGCCTGTCGGCAGGATTTGCGTCTATGTAAACATAATCCCCGTCTTCAATTCCAAGGTCACGCGCTGCTGCAGGATTTATGTGGAGCTGATGCTCACCTACGCTCGGTGACCGTTTGTCCAGCCTGTACGGAT
>JADFGO010000144.1 GCA_022567655.1 Candidatus Neomarinimicrobiota bacterium | reverse complement strand
TGTCCGCAGGCTCTTCGGAAACCTCAGCCAGGGCGCTCGCCAGACGGGGACCTATAACGGGAGCAGCGGCGTTTGCGTCCTCTTTCGAATTCCAATGAACTACGATTCCATACTCGCCGGCATCGTCATCGGTGATGAACATGCATTCGCTGCAACCATTTTGAGCCTTGATGGCAGGAACGAATTCATCGGCGATTTTCTCGGCTGACGATCGCGATCCCGGACCTAAACTGAACCTAACTAATCTTAAGTACATAGTTTCTCTCCTCACTCTTTAAGTTTCACTTACATGCAGGTTAGATATCCCGGTAATCTAAGATTGCCTTCAATATTACATTTGGTTATAAGTTTCGTTATTCAGGAGAATATAAACCCGAAACATCTCCTATTTCAACTTGTTATACCCCATCCGGGGAGACGACGCGAACGCCATCTTAAAACTCATAAATACCAGAGATTGGGATATTCTGCGGCAATCACTGAACTTTCCGTGTTTTATGACTTATAAGAAAACATCGTAAATACATAAAAACCTCTTGCATTGTGGATATTCGGTCTTATATTTAGCGCCGTAGTTAAAAAGAAGTATGAATGAAGCAGAACATAGTTAAATAGACATACCTTTCAGTATCAATATTCATCTTATGTAGGAAATCAAAACTTTTTCATACGCTTTAGTAAGTAAATGCCAAAAAAAGGAGAAATAATATTATGGCAGATCGTGAAACAGGTACGGTAAAATGGTTCAATTCCCAAAAGGGATTCGGTTTCATCACTCGTGATGACGGTGAAGATGCATTCGTGCATTACTCATCGATACAGAATGATGGATTCAAGAATCTCGAAGAAGGTGATAAAGTAGAATTCACCATGAGCGAAGGCGAAAAAGGACCACAGGCTGTAGACGTCACAATCGTAAGCTAAGACTTTGATCTTAGACCGAAGTTCATGAAACAGTTTAGATGGAAATCGGTTTGAATTTACTCAAACTTTAAATATCCGCTAAATCTTTCAAGAGCATCAAAAGCCTCTAAGTTTCACTTAGAGGCTTTTTGTTTTCCGCTGAATTGCTTAATTTGGTTTCGTATGATCAGGAAATATGAAGATAATGACTTAGATGAACTGCTTGATGCGTGGTTCTCCGCATCTAAAGTTGCGCATCCGTTCCTCGGGGAAGAGTTCTTTGAACAGGAGCGGAAAAACATATCGTCCCTCTATCTGCCGAAGGCAGAAACGTGGGTGTATGAGCGGGAGGGTGTTGTTGTGGGTTTCATAGCGCTCATCGGGAATGAGGTCGGAGGGATATTCGTGGATAGCGGGTATCAGAGGAAGGGGATTGGTCGGGAATTGATGGACCACGCAAGGAGCATTAGAGCGGTTTTGGAGCTCGATGTGTTCAAGGATAACAATATCGGTCGAGAGTTCTACAAAAAACAGGGCTTCACCGACATGCATGAGCATACACATGAAGATACCGGTTTTACGCAGCTAAGGCTTAAACTTATTTGCTGACAAAGCTAATCTTCCTGCGCGACGGGCGATCTGATAGGGAATCCCTCGCCCTCCGCTTAGAATTTAAGGAAAACCACCCCTTGATCCCCTCCTTAGGAAGGAGGGGAAAATTAATCTCATCGAAGATGAGATATGTAGGGACAATTCATGAATTGTCCCTGCTAAATTAAAAGATTGGTGTGGCGTAGTCATCGAGCAAATAGCCCGCCTGACATTCGTCTGGCAGGCGAGATGCCTGCGTTCCACCCGCAGCAAATAACCGGAAACGGGACACACTGATCTCTCAAATTGCCCAAACGTCCATTAAGAAATAAATATATGGAGATAATCATCCTGCCGACATTAAATTGGTACGAATTGGAAGCCGGAAGTATTCATTACCTATATTATCTGATGAATAAGGATTGTGTTTAAAAGGAGAAAGGGATATGAGAGTAAGTAAATTTCACTTAAAAGCGCTTTATCTGATTCCGATATTAACAGCCGGCTGTGCTCAATTCAGCATAACGGTACCGGAGGTAACGGACGCCGATTTTAAAGCATCTTACCGGAATGACCTGATGACATTGGCATCGGACGAGTTTCAGGGCAGGAAACCTGGTACTCCGGGAGGACAAAAGACAATTGATTACCTGGTTGAGAGTTTTAAAGCGATGGGAGTCGAGCCCGGAAACAACGGCAGTTATCTACAGGAAGTCAAACTTAAGATCGGAAAGACGCTGCCGACGACCAATACGACAGTCGTCTCTGATAATGACAGTCTGACGTTAGAACCGTTTACACATATTATTGCTTCCGTAATAGGGGAAGAATCGATTCTCGTACTCTTAGAAAACGAGTTGGTTTTTGTAGGTTACGGGGCGGTGTCCGAGGATGACGAATGGGATGACTATTCGGAACTCGACGTGGAGGGCAAGGTAGTCGTCATGCTGCGAAATCATCCCGGATTTGCTTCCGATGATACGACGTTCTTTCAAACTCCTGCCGCTGTCAGGAACGACCGTTTTTCTGTTAAGTTCAATAACGCCAAAACGAATGGAGCATTGGGCGCGATCATGATTATCGATACAGCATTATCTAAGAGAAAATCCAAATGGGAACAGTTCGTTAAGAGATCGGCAAGGGGGAGAAACTATTTAGCAGATGGTGTGGTTGACACATCTAAGATGAAATTGCAAGCCATAATAGATTTAGGCGTAGGAAAAGAGCTGTTGGCGTTAGCCGGTTACGATTACGATTCCCTGGTAGTAGCAGCCTATACGCCCGGTTTTAAGGGTTTCGATTTAGGTCTCAGGATAAGCGGAGAATTTACCCGGGAGGAAGAGCTCTACAGCTCTAATAATGTATTGGGTATAATACGCGGGACAAAGCGTCCCGACGAGGTGATAATATACACCGCTCACTGGGATCATTTAGGAATCCTCGAAGGTGCGGAAGGGGACAGCA
>JADFGO010000143.1 GCA_022567655.1 Candidatus Neomarinimicrobiota bacterium | reverse complement strand
GTTCTACCTGACAGGGTTCGAAGAACCGCGGTCTATCGCCGTAATTCGTCCGGGAGACGAAAAGCATAAATTTGTGCTCTTCGTGCGTAAAAGGGATAAGCTCCGCGAAACATGGGACGGACGCAGATACGGCACAAAAGGAGCGATGGAAATCTTCGGTGCCGACACGGCGTATGTCATCGAAGATTTCGAGAAAATGCTGCGGGAGTTGGTCAGAGGCGCCAAAACGATCTATCATAATTTCGGAGCCGATGAAGAGCTCTCAGAGACGATAACCAGGCGGTTTGCCGCTTCGGGGGGGCGCGCCGACGTCGAATTGAAAAACGTGAGGTTCCTGCTCGGAGAGATGAGAAAGATCAAATCGGACTGGGAGATAAAATCGCTCCGCAAGGCGATCGACATAACCTCCGAAGCCCACAGGGAAGCTATGAAGTCTGCTCAGCCGGGAATGAGTGAATATGAGATAGAGGCTGTCATCGAGTACACTTACCGTAAACACGGCGTTCAGAGACCCGGATTCCCTTCGATAGTCGCTTCGGGAGCGAACAGCACCATTCTTCATTACCAGACGAATGAGATGAAGATGAACAAACGCGACATGCTGCTCGTGGATATCGGAGCCGAATGGGGGTATTATACAGCGGACATCACCCGCACATATCCCGTGAGCGGGAAATTTTCGAGGGAACAGGCTGCGATATATAAGATCGTTTACGATGCGCAGGAAGCGGCTTTCAAGATAAGTAAACCGGGGACGTCAAGAAAAGAACTGTCCGACACGGTACTCAACAGCGTAGTGGACGGACTGATAAACGTCGGTCTGCTTTCCGGCACGCGTGAGGAGATCATAAAAGACCGTTCCTACAGAAAATTTTATATGCACGGATTCGGACATTGGCTCGGGCTCGACGTTCACGACTCCGGCGCTTACACCGAGGACGGCGAATCTGTTGTCATGAGACCGGGAATGGTTTATACTATCGAACCGGGAGTTTACATCACAGAGGATGAGGAAGTGGACCCGAAGTGGTGGAACATCGGCGTCCGATTAGAGGACTGTATATTGATTACCGAAAAGGGTTATGAGCTGCTCAGCGACAAATCCCCGCGCAAGATCAAAGATATTGAAAAACTCATGAAAAAGAAGGGGCTCGCACAGAAGGACTGATCCTCTCGTAATATTCTCCACGACTGTGCAATGTGCGAGTTAGTGTAAACCCTAAATGACCGCCACGTTATAAGTTTTAAATAATATTCATAGCCCAGCCATAAATGGCTGGGTTTTCAATGGCTACAAAAAACGATGACGCCGTTCAGGGCGTTATTGATAATGTTCCGTAAGGGCGTGAACTCCCTAATTAGAACTTTTTCTTGCTATATATCCCAGCCATAAATGGCCGGGCTAATTAATGGAAAACCACCCATTGTGTTCCCCTCCTTGGAAAGGAGGGGAGTTTGAACTCCATCTAATAGAAGCGGTTGAAAACGGAGATGTAGAGTACTAAAACTCTGCGTCATTGCGAGAAGTTTGCCAGATGGCGGACGACGAAGCAATCCCATTTTTCGAGCGAGCAGCTGAGCCAAAATGTTGCTGCCGATAGCGATCAATCCTCTAATTCGCCGTCCCACTCCGTCATAAAATACGATTCATAGACCGTTTTCTGGAGCTCCGTAGGTTCTTCTGTCCTAAAGAGAAAATAGTTTTTATCCGTTGGTTTTCCGAGTACCACCTCGATCTCCCGAAGCCAGTCGCCCCGTGCGACAGTCAGAGTCATCAAATCCCCAGGAGTCAGCCTGCCAGCGGCGCTTAAGAATTCTGATTTATTAACCCGAAGTCCGTTAAGCGCGATGATTTCGTCGTTTACGTTGAGTCCGTAGTTCCATGCCGGTGAGTCCCGTACCACCCTGGTTATCATCAGCCTGCCGGCTCTCTCTCTCGTGCTGATTCCGAGATACGCACTTGATTCGGATATCGAGGATGCGGAAAGATCTTCTACCTCGAGGCCAGCGTATAAGAGATATTTTTTGTAGTCTATCTCCTCGGTTCCGTACACGTAATTCTCAAAGAAATAGTCGAGTTTCTTTCCGGCGGCGCGTTCCACCTCTCTTTTGAACTCCTCTTCGCTGAACCCTCTTTTCTTCTTTTTATAATACTCCGTATAGAGCCGCCGCATAACGTCGTCGAGTGAGTTCTTATTTTTCGATGAGTAACGGATCTCGAGGTCGAGGAGCAGCCCGAGCAGGTTTCCTTTACTATAATAGTTTACGTCCCTGTTGGGTGAGTTCTCGTTCCGCCTGTAATATCTTATCCAGGCGTCAAAAGACGCCTCCGCTGCCGACTGATATCTGTCACCTTTATTGTTTGAGACAGTGTTCATGAGCGATGAAATATTCCTCTGATATCTTTCCGGGCTCAGCAAACCGACTTTGAGGAGTATCCTTCCGCTGTAATATACGGTAACGCCCTCCATGACCCAGAGCAGAGTAGTATAGTTCTCCTTTGTGTAATCGAAGGGACCGAGCGCTCTCGCCCGAATCCTTTTTACGTTGTAAATATGAAATACCTCGTGCGCCATCAATCCGCGCCATCTTTGTCTGCGGCTCTCGGGCTGAAAATTCCACCGCCCATACATATAAGTTATGGAATTCAGATGTTCTAAAGCGCTGCCTCCCGATTTGCCGAGATGAACTATAAACACGAACCGTTTATAAGGAATCTCATCAAAGATGTCCACCGCGCCCTCCACGATCATTTTTGTCTCGGTCACCATTGTGGAGTCGTAATTTCCCTTCCCGTATATAGCGATCTCATGCGGAACTCCCCGCACTTCAAATTCCAGAACTTTCTGATTCCCTATCTCTATCGGTGAGTCCACAAGTATGTCATAGTTCGGCAGAAGAAAGGTGTTTTTATCATCCCGGCTCGGCTCAAGACCGGTTGAAATAACGGAAAACTCTTCGTAGGGGTCTATAGT
>JADFGO010000142.1 GCA_022567655.1 Candidatus Neomarinimicrobiota bacterium | reverse complement strand
GGATGCGGAGCCGGGATTGTAAATTTCTACCATCTCTCCCACCGTGGGTGTTACTACTACTTCGCTTAGAAGTAGTTTGTCCTGGGCGGTAGCCGTGATCGTCAACAGCATTATTACGGCAGGAGTCAGTGATGTTCTGGTAACAGTATCGATTACCTTCATTTTCACTCTCCTTTTTCGGATTAAATAATTTGCGCTATGAACGCACAATGTTAAATATCATGTGACCTGCCCCACTCTTTGTACCACCCTTTATGTTACACAGTAAGCGTTTAGATTGCGTTAAATATCTCATCTTTTGTTAAGTAATTTCCTATTTCGGTGGTCAGTATCGCCTCCGGAGCTGGTGGACGGTATCCGAGGCTGCGGAGACAAGGAATAACGAAAACACGATTATAATATACGACGGTCTTATAGCTAATTTGTACGTTCAGGAGTTTGCCGAACGTTATAGACAGTCAAGCGGGGACACTCTCCCGATACCGGTAATAGTATCGGTTGCCGATGAAGATGAGTCTCTCCCAATGGAGTTCACTCTTTCGCAGAACTATCCAAATCCGTTCAATCCCGTAACAAGCATCGATTATGCATTGACAAAGGCGGGAAATGTAACTCTTTCGATTTATAATTTAAGAGGCGAAAGAGTGGCGACAATAGTTGATGAATATCAAATTCCGGGAATATATTCAGCGAACTGGAATGCAGAAAACAGCGCTTCGGGAATCTACTTTTACCGCCTGCAAATTGGCAGTGCTTCAATCTCTAAGAAGATGTTGCTGCTCAAATAATTTTCGTGAAACTCCGTAGGGGATGCAGATCTGCATCCCCTACATTCATACGGAGGAGTTCTCCAAGGGAGTCCTTCGTGACCTTCGGAACAAGCCCCGACTCGCAATGAAAGAGGCAATTCGTGCTTTTCCTCTTTTTTAAGGTGGGGGCAGGAGGTGGGTTCTCCAATTAAAAGATTTCCCTAATTCCCCTCTAATAAGAGGGGTGGCTTCCGGCTGAGCCGGAAGACGGGGTGTGTAAAGAGTAGCGCATACGGGTCGAAAGGGCCACCGCAGTTGGTGCTGAAATTGCCCGCCTGGCATCGGTCGGACAGGCCGCATCCTCACTCCGCTTTATTATCGTTTCTCCAGCAGGAAATCGATCGCATTGAGATAGCTATCGACGCCGCTGCCGGAAAATTGTTTGGCGGCGACAGGTTCAATGACGGAGATTTTCCTGAAATCCTCACGTGAGTTTATATCGCTAAGATGCACTTCCACTACGGGCGGTGAGACGCCTGCCACTGCGTCACGGATGGCATACGAATAATGCGTGAACGCCCCGGGATTCAGAATATATCCGTCACAATCTTTCCGGTACTTATGAAGCTGGTCAATAATCTCCCCTTCGTGGTTTGACTGGAAAAAGGTGAGTTCAACTTTCTTTCCCTGAGTATGTTCTACAATCTTTTTATTGAGTTGTTCAAGCGTTAGTCTGCCGTAAATTTCGGGTTCACGCTCGCCGAGAAGATTCAGGTTCGGACCGTTGATAATTATAATTTTCATTGCATAGCCTGCTGTGTTTTTTCGATAGACTCTTTTATCATTTTTTCGTCTATACCTGAACGGATAACCGTATTTCCGATTTTATCGAGTAGAACAAAATGGATTTCTCCATCTCTGACCTTTTTGTCTGATTTCATACTGTCCAATATTTTTTCGACGTCCAGTTCTTTGACAGAAATGTGAACGGGAATCGAATCCAACAATCTTAGAGCTTTTGCAGCAGCGTCGGAATTCAGAAGACCAAGCCGTTCGGATAAACGGACAGCTGCCTTCATTCCGAACGCGATCGCTTCACCGTGAGTGATACTGCCCCGGGGAACTATCGCCTCCACACCATGTCCGACGGTATGACCGAAATTCAGAATCCTGCGGTAATCGTTCTCTTTCTCGTCCACGCGAACCACTTCAGCCTTAAGTTCCACGCATCGTTTTATTATTCTACCGAGAAACTCGTTGTGCTTATCGTCCGGGAGTGCCGGGAAATTGTCCGATATAAAATCGGTAAATTCGCTGTCAAGTATAAGTCCGTATTTAATTACTTCTGCCATGCCGCAGTGTATTTCCCGCTGAGGGAGGGTCAGTAGAAAATCAGTGTCGATGATGACCGCTTTGGGCTGATAGAAAGCGCCGATGAGGTTTTTCCCTTTAGAGTGATTGATTCCGACCTTTCCGCCGACGCTGGAATCCACCTGCGCCAGGAGTGTGGTGGGGAGCTGTATGTAATTTACGCCCCGAAGTAATGTTGCGGCTGCGAATCCGGCCACATCTCCCACAACGCCGCCTCCTAATGAAAGGATTGTCGAGTTTCGCTCGAAACGGTTATTCAGGAAAGTGTCGTATAAATCAGAAATCACGGATAAGGATTTTGATGCTTCTCCCGGAGGGATTGTCAGAGAAGTGACATCAAATCCTGCTGATTCAAGCGAATCAACTATCGGTTTAAGATAAAGTTTTGCAACATTTTCGTCAGTCACGATACCGATTTTGTTTCCGGCTTTTAGCTTATTCAGTTCGGCGCCAATAGCAGTAGAAATCCCGTTTCCAATCCGCACGGGATAGGAGCGGGAACCGAGTTCCACGATTATTTCCTCATATCGCTCAATCATCGGTTCAATAGTCCGATGAGTTCATCAACTACGACCTCAGGGGATTTATCATTTGTGTCCAACGTGATATCCGCCGACAGATAGATTGGAAGCCTCAATGCCAGAATCTCTTTAATTTTTTTGCGTTTTTCTTCTTCTGATAATCGATTAAGAAGAGGTCTTTCAGTTGAATCGCCCGCCCGCTCAAGCAGTGTATCGATCGATGCGTTTAGAAATATACTTCTTCCGGATTTACGGATCAGATCCATATTTTCGTCCTTCATCACGATTCCTCCTCCGCAGGAGATAACGGAATTATTTTCTTCAGCCACTTCCTTCAACACGGAAGTTTCTAACTGTCTGAATTGCTCATCACCGTCTTGCTCAAATATTTTTGTTATGGGTTTCCCGGCACGAGATTCAATCAGATTGTCCGTATCGACAAATTGGCGGTTAAGTCTTTCCGCTAACAGTTTACCGGTGACGCTTTTACCGACGCCCATAAACCCCAAAATATATATGTTATTTTTTGGGGACACGAGCCAGTAATTCCTCCATCGAGTCTCCGCCGAATTTCTCGAGAATCG
>JADFGO010000141.1 GCA_022567655.1 Candidatus Neomarinimicrobiota bacterium | reverse complement strand
GATAAGCCAGATGTTCATCTATTTTTCCGGCGGATTCCGCCTTATGCACAATGATAGAAATTTCTTCCATGTCGAATGGCTTTTTTATATAGTCACGAGCTCCGAGTTTTATAGCTTTGACGGCTGAGGAAATATCGGCATGACCTGTAATAATCACTACCTGTATTGATTGTGACTCGTTTTTGACTTTTTCAAGTAGATTAAGCCCGTCAATACCCGGCAACCGAAGATCGATCAGCATTAGGTCGGGAACTTCGTTGCTTATCCGGGAAAGGGCATCCTCACCGCTCGAGAAGGTTTCAACCTCATGTCCTTCCATCTGAAGGAATTCCTGAAGATTTGCACGTATGACGCTGTCGTCGTCGACTACAAATATCGAAGCCATTTTTTATTATCCGGTTTTTATTCTGTCTGGGTGATAAGTATAATTGTCATGTGGTTCAAATGCAACAGCAAGATTTCGGTTTATTGGTTGTTTTGCTTTGTATGAGGTCAGGTAGTGCGTTTTACGATAAGAAGAGTAACGTCATCATCGAAATTCTCATCGCCTGAAAACTCTTTTAAAGAATCGAGTATATTCTCAATAATTTCCTTACTCTCATGTTCGAGATTATTCAAGAGAATCTCGGTAAGATTTTTTTCAGCAAACTCGTTCTGTTTATCGTCAAAAGTTTCTGTTACTCCGTCGGAGTACACGACAAGAAGATCACCCACGTCAAGATCAACAAGTTCTTCACTGTATTGAAAATCGGGTACGAATCCAAGCGGGATGCCGCCGGTATTTAGCTTCTCCACATCTCCCTGCTTTCTGATTATCAGCGGCGGGTTATGCCCCGCGTTGCAGTATCGAACTTCGCCTTTGTCTATATCGAGTATTCCGGAAAAGAACGTGATATACTTAGAAGGAGTCGTGGAGTTACATATATGGTTATTCAAAACGGAAGTCATTTCGGAAATTTCTACATTGCCGGCAGACTGAGCTCTGAAGCTTGCCTGTAAGCTTGCCATAAGAAGCGCTGCTGAAATTCCTTTTCCTGAGACGTCGCCCAACGCGAAGATAAGGTTTTTTTTATCGATATTTACGAAGTCGAAATAGTCACCGCCTACTGCCTGGGCGGGAATGTTAATCCCGGCGATATCATAACCGTTTATCGCAGGGGCAGAAAGAGGGAGGAGTTTCTTCTGAATATCCCGGGCGAGATCAAGATCCTCTTCAAGTTTTTTCTTTTCCTTTGCTTCCGCATAAAGGAACGCGTTTTCTATGGCTAAAGCCGCCTGGATTGAGAGGTCTTCCAAAAAACGTCTATCGTTTTCCGAAAATTTGCCGTTCTTACTGTTTAGCGCTTGAAATACGCCGATGAGTTTGTGTTCCTTATTATACATGGGCGCACAAACGATAGTCTGTGTAGTGTAACCGGAAATTTCGTCCACACCTTTATAGAAGCGAGGGTCGTTTTGAGCGTCATCTATAAGAAGACTTTTGCCTGTTTCAGCAACTATACCGCCAATGCCGGATCCGAACGGAAGGTCGATTTCAAGGTAGGTATCTTCAAGGTACACGGAATGAAGTTCTCTTTTATCCTCATCTCCGAGGAATATAGTTGCCTTCTCCGCATTTAGCTCGTCCTTCGCAATTTTACGTATCTGTTCCATAAGCTCGTCTAAATCGAGCGTCGAGTTTATCAGTCTCGTAGCGTTAACGATAGAAGTTAAATGGTCAATCTCTGTCTGTAAGTTATCATCCGCCATAACTGCTTTACCCGTTAATCACCTTTTTATAGTATCTTGAATCAGGACTTAAGAGTCGAATATATAATCCCCTGCTGCATTTATCAATCGATTTTCGGCGGTGAGTCGGCGAATCAGTTTCATATTGAAGACGGGTAATCGACCACATACGCCTGAGAACTAACGCTTCGAATCGTTTCCACAACTTTTGTATGTTCAGGATGGTTGCGGTAAGCTTCGAAATCATCTTCAGTCTCAAACTCCGAACAGAGTGCTATATCACAAGCGCTGGAGGTGTTACTCACATTTATCCCGACCTCATATGAACTGATCTGAGGGATAAGCGACGGTAATTTTTCCAATTCCGATTTAATCATCAACGCATTTTCTTCCCGGGATTTTCCCATCGCCGACTCTTTTAGTTTCCACATCACTATATGCTTATACATCAGGCTGTCCTATGATATTCTATTCAACATAATTATTCTTGAAGAATTAATTAAGTAATAATTCAAACAATCTCGGCGAATTCGTCGAAGCTCTTTTTAGTCAGGACCGGTACTTTCGTTCCTTCTTTCGGATATCCCACTGGAATCAAGAGAAATGCACGTTCATTTTTCGGTCGGTTAAGGATTTTCTCAAGGAATCCCATGGGACTCGGGGTGTGAGTCAAGGCAGCTAAGCCGGCATTGTGGATTGCGGTTAAAAGGAATCCGGTCGCAATGCCTACGGATTCATTTACATAATAGTTTTTTGTGTGTTGTTCGCCCTCTATTCCATAAACCTGTTTGAATACAACGATGAGATACGGCGCTTCCTCGAGAAATTCTTTATGCCAGTCTGTTCCAAACTGGTTTAGGTCTTTCAACCATTCGTCCGGAAATCGTCTTTCGTAGTTTTCCTTTTCTTCATTTTCTGCGGCTATCCTGATCTCTGTTTTGATTTTGGGATCCTTGACAAGAACGAACTTCCACGGCTGCTTATTCGCTCCGGAAGGAGCGGAAGAGGCAGTTGTGATAATATTCATTATCAGCTCTTCCGAAACCATTTCGTTTGAAAATTCTCTTATACTTCTTCTGTTCTTTAAAGCATTTAAATATGAAGATGACCGTTCCAGCATCACATCGGCAGGAAGTCGTTTGAACTCTAAGTTTTCAAATTTCATCTAAATCCCCAATTTATTTAGCGGTCAACGGAGCAGGCTCCGGTTAATCTATTTTTTATGATGAAAGCTTCAAAGAAAAATCTTCAACTACGAATGCGATCCAACTCAGATGAAACAGGAGACTTTCACTATTTGAGAGTGTAGAACGCTTCGGAGTATATCAACAGTGAGTTATCGGAGTGCTCCAATGGAGTTCTTCGTGACCTTCGGAACATCAACTGTGTTGATGCGGCATCCGGCCGCCGCCGGAAGCACTCCTATAGAAAGCCGTTGTCATTCCGAGGAGTCCCCATGTTTCGGGACGACGAAGGAATCTCAGTCGGACTCAGAATGATAGTTGATATTAA
>JADFGO010000140.1 GCA_022567655.1 Candidatus Neomarinimicrobiota bacterium | reverse complement strand
CATCAGTGCGGTCAGGGCAAGCCCTAACCCGCATATTATTGTAGCGGTTAGGGTGTCAAAGAGACTATTATTGAAGCCCAATCACGCGCTGAAACAGAAGTGACCACTCACGGAGCTTCTTTCAACAAACAGGCTTAAAGCCTGAAAGGAGGAAGTTCCATGTCATTGGATTTCATAACAGAGAAACAGAGTTATTCGGCGTTTTTAGAAGAATCCGAGGCGACAGCCAAACTTTACAAGCTGATGATAAAAAATCTTTGCGAGTTCATCGTCAATTCACGTAAACTTACCGAGCGGCAGGTGGAGATCTTTCTACTGCGCGCGAAAGGATTCACGTTCGAGGAGATAGGCAACATGCTCGGTATACGCAAGCAGACGGTGCATGAATCGTGCATGAAGACGATCCAGCTGCTTAAACTCCCGGAGGATGGGGAAGTGGATGATTGATAAACATCATTCTGTTCATGGTTAGATAAGCCGGCTTAATCTCATTTCAACAGCAGCATCTTCCTTGTTTGGACAAAATCTCCGGCTGTGAGGCGGTAAAAGTAGATGCCTGAAGCATATTTTGATGCGTCCCATGCAATAGTGTGCACTCCTTCAGTTTGCCTCTCGTTTAAAATCCGCGCTACTTCCTGTCCACGAAGGTTATAGATCACCAACAAAACTTCTGAACTCACTGGAAGAGAGTATTCTATCCGAGTCAGAGGGTTAAAGGGGTTGGGGTAGTTTTGCGAGAGATCGAATTCTCGTGGGACAAAGAAGGGATGGTTTTTGTCGACCGAGACAAAGTCGCCTTGCAAGTTAAACCCAACTTGATCGCCGGCAGCCCGCGGACTTCCGTAAAAGAGAGTGAGAATATCACCAATTTCGGGTGGAAGATCAGTTTCACCCCACGAGATAATTAATGAAATTGTTGTACGCCGACTGTCCTCACTATCAAGAAAAATTATCGATTCACCGCTCACCCATTCACCATTTTCACCCCTGACAAATATGAGTGCGACTTGATAGTCCTCGGCAGCATTCCAGATTTGAAAGGGTAGAGGGACTCCTGTCGAGGATTGAGACGCATTTTCGCCTAAGAATCGAAGTTCATAGTTTTTAGGACTGCTACTAAGGTACTGTAGATACTCAATTTCATATGTACTCGTGTCTCCTGTGACCTCTGTCCAAGCCGTTTTCCATGGCTGGATGAAACCATAATTGAACATCGATAATCGTATGCCGTCAAAGAGCTCTCCTTCAGCCCCGGTAAGCTGATAAGCTCCGGAGACTTTAATTATATTATCATGAACATCAAAAATGTCGTAGACAAGAACCGATGTAAATTCTTCCTCACGAAAAGCAATGATATAGTCATGATCTTTCAACGCTGATGAATCGATTATATTCAACGTCATTGGACCTTGAGCCTGACCGATCAATTTTGTAAAGACATTTTCTATTCGTTCTTGCCGTTCATTTCGCAGCTTAAACATGATTGAAACGGCGCTAAACGATTCATCACCGTCTGAGGCTGTAAGCATCACCATACCTGAATCGGAATTCGGCGAATCGTTGCTATCCCAGAGATAGCTTCCTGAATTGGGAATACTGTTTTCCACCGTCATCCAGTGTTCACCTTCATCCACGCTGTAATCCAATGTTATCAGCAGTGTGGAATCCTCAATATCTACGGCATTCCAAGTTATCTCTTTTAAGCCGGATACAATTGAATCAAATGGCGTAATGAGGCGTATGAATGGGATTCCGTTGGCATCGTTATCTATGACAAAGAATGAATCCGAATATGCAGACTGTCGAAAAGCGAAATCGCCAAGGGAACTGTCGAAGACAGATGCCTGAAGCAGGTAGAAACCATCAGTCATTGATTCCGTGTTCCAAAGATAATTACCGGTGTTGGGTAGATTTTCGTCTATGAAAAGTTTTTCTCCAAGTATAGAGATAGCATAGAGTTCCAAATTTAGAATATCACCTTCCTTATCTGAAGCGTTCCAGAAAATTGAAACAGTTCCGGTAAGCCGTTCGCCTCCGAGAGGAGAGAGAAGTGAGAAGTCATGGAGTTGAAAGTCATTATCAAAGATCTCCTGAACATTGCGAGAGACCTCTCTTAATTTGGCAAGACTATGTAGGGCACTCGTATCCCGGGCAATAATTACCGCGGCAATTAGCTCTACTGAATCGCCGGGAGCCATATCAAGCGGACCAAAGGAGATCATACCACGTAAATCGCCGGCACCCGTAAGGATCCATCCTTCTCCCGTGACAGGGTCGCCTGTATAATCATACCGGGTTGTATTGCCAAGATTATCAATTTTTGTCAAACCCAATCCGTTCAATCCTTGCATAAAGTAATATGCCTCGGAAGCAGTTACCGGATCACTGGTTTCGGGAAAACCCGAGTTTGCGAATTTGGAACTTGCATACATTCCTGCATTGGTATGATCAGATAGCAATTTACCGAAGGCGATAGCGCTGTCACCTAATGATGGAACAGCGGGACCGCGAAGTAATTTAAATCCTATGGCAGGAGGTGCAGCACCATAGACATTATCAGCGCCATCGTTATACACATATTGCATCTGAAGAAGTGTATCGGTACCAAGAAGATCGTCAGTTGCAGTACCGAGATCAGAGTCATGCCAGAGCGCCACAAAAGCGTCCTCAATAAAATTATTTCCCTTATTGAAAATCTGGAAGTTCAGAAACATGATATCGCCATACGCTCCCGGCTGATCATAACCCCAGATCGTCATTCGTACCTCGATACCGAGCGGATCAGTTCCGAATAGTCTATCGTGAGCGGCGCTATCGGCGTCGTGGAAAACAGACCAATAAGATTTGTCGCCAAACGCAAGTGGATCACTGTTCGAGTCGGTCGGAGCGCCATCGGAGACAGGCCAATTAGCCCAATCGTGATCGCCCGGACCGCTGAAGGGTCCAATGGAATAAACTCTGAAACGCTGATCGTCCATGTTATCGGGATAACTTTCATAAGTGCCGCCGCGAAACTCTGTAGCGTATTCAGCTTCAGCTGTTCTTGGAATAGAGTCAACCAACCCCGCGATCCATATGCCTGACTGGAAAATTATCGTAAAGCTGCTGTCTCGAGGCCATTCCATTCCGGCATTGCCCGAAATGCGAAAAGAGGTAAACTCCCCTTCATTTGTTATCCAAGCACCGATACGGTTCACATCAAACCATGTGAAACTGAGTGAGTTTGACGCGAATGCACTCTTTCGCAACGGCCC
>JADFGO010000139.1 GCA_022567655.1 Candidatus Neomarinimicrobiota bacterium | reverse complement strand
AAATAGTATTTGGCCAGTATTGTTTCTATTGTCGTTCGGTCTCATTTTAACTTTACGTAACCAAGGTTTATAACATCAAGGCAATCACGTATGGCAAAAGAAGAAAGCTATAAGCCGGCACAAGGAAAAGGATGCCGTAGCTCAACTGGGAGAGCGCCGCCCTTGCACGGCGGAGGTTGTCGGTTCTTCCGCAGGAACTCCCTTGGAGGATCCCGATCGGCTCCACGAATAAATCCCCTCTTATCAAGTCCGGTGCGGAATTCACCCTTCGACTCCGCTCAGGGTGACAATGGATATAATGCGAGTCAGGGCTCGCCCTGACCGCATAACAGGAAATAGAGTACATCTACCGTGTTGATTCTGCTTTGACTTAATCGATGTATTCCTAAATATCGATGGGCTGGTTTCTCTCAATGAGTGTCTTCGACACAAACCAGCCCCTACAAGCATTAAAATACGGGGGCTTTAGCTCTGTAAAGAGTTGATTTATTTGAGGTAGTTCAGTAGGAATCTATTCGATGAACGACAGTTGTTCCCCTGTTCCATTCTTCAAATTAATCTCAGTATGGTCGGACATAATTTGAAGAATATTGTCAGGAGTAATTTCGACGGCGCCTCGTCTTATGAGTTCTTTATTTCCATCAGCATTTTCGATTAACTCCGGTTTCAGAACATAAAGAGGAACACCATACTTCAAGGCAGATTTCCCGGAGGCAAAAGTACCGCTCATTTTGTCGTCACTGTCTTTATTAGGGCCCGACTGGATTACCACAACAGCGCTTGATAATCCTACAATAGTCTCATTTCTGATCATTGCATTCCGCGCGAACCATTTCACTTCAGGAGCAAACTGTGATAGGATCAGCGTATTCTCGCTCCACTCCGGTATGTCGAGGAACTCTCTTTTTTGCCTGAATTCATAGATACCATGACTTAATACAATTGTGGTAGTTCCCCCGAATTCCAACGCTGTTAAGTGAGCAATCGAGTCTACGCCTTTTGCATACCCCGACACAATATTGAATCCCTTTTGAGTCAATTCCTTTGTGATATTCATCGCATGCTCAATTCCGGTGTCAGTGACATCTCTGGCTCCAATAATTGCCACGTTTTTTGCATTCAACAAATTCTTATCACCCAGGCAAAAGAGTAAGGGTGGTGCGTTATCATTAAGCGTCTTTGCGAGTTGTTCGGGATATTCCTTCAGGTCCGGCGTAATAAGCCTGATTCCTTGCTTAATTAACCGTTCATAATTCAGGTAACAAACGGAGTCCTCAACATTTTTCCAGGCTTCGTAAAGGCTTTCGTTTACTCCAAGATTCATAAATTCTTCTTTTGAAAAATCTTCTAAATTGGTGATTCCAATATTTTGGTCCCGGATCCCTCTGTATATCTTATTAATCGTCTTCGTTCCGAAACCTTCCACGCCGAAAATCTTATACCAGATGTATTCCGAATTGGATATCATTTCTTCTTCCGCGTTTTGGTCACTGTCAATACATAGATGCTTCTGATATATTTTTCGTTATTCAGAGTTTTTGTTACCTCTCTCAAAGTCGCGCCCGACTGGTAAAGGTCATCGAACAGAAGGACGTTTTTCCCCACCCGGTCGGGCTCTATATCCGGGTTCAGTTTGAACACTCCCCGCAATAATTTCTCTTTGGCTGCTTGTGTCTCCACCGACTTGAGTGTTTGGGTAATTTTAATCTTTTGGATATAATCGTGGAGAACAATTATACCTAATTTTTCCCCCAGGGCATCTGCCAATACTGTAACGGGCTGAAATCTCCTATCCTCGTTCGACGGTGGAATCGGTATGATAGAGGATATGTTTGGAGCTGCCCGGCGATCCTGGAAAAACTCATACAGTTTAGCTGCGAGCGGCTCGATTTGACTTTTATCATTTTGATATTTCAACTTATGGAGCATTTGCCCGATCTCTGTATATTCGGTATCAAATTCTCCTTCCGCAATATAACTGCTTGAAATCGTGTGCAAATCGAGCGCCCACCCGAATCTCCAATTTCCTTTTAGAACTTGAATCGGCAAACTATATCTCTTCAAGTCGATAGATAAAAGTCATACGTAAATATATAATTTTGGCGGTGTAATAAAAACCATTATTAAGATAGCCGGCAGGTCATATCAAGCCGTTACATGTGCGATCATCCGGCAGCTGCCGGATAACCCGCTCATATAATTTCCATCAAAACTCGCAAAATAAATCTTGACAGGTAAGGGAGATGTAGGTATATTTTCTGATGCCCCAAAAAGTGAGTTGGGGGCCATGAGAGTGTTCTTTGACAATTGAGAAATCTGTTTTAAGGGTAGAACAAGTAGTAATAACTACGATTGATATGACTACAAAGAATTGTGGTCAAGCTACTAAGGGCGTACGGCGGATGCCTAGGCACCAAAAGGCGATGAAGGACGCGGCTAGCTGCGATAAGCCTCGGGGAGGAGCACACATCTTTAGATCCGGGGATTTCCGAATGGGGCAACCCCTTCCGAGTAATGTCGGAAGACTCACCGATGAATACATAGTCGGTGTAGAGCGAACTGGGAGAATTGAAACATCTTAGTAACCCAAGGAAGAGAAAATAAAAATGATTTCCCTAGTAGCGGCGAGCGAACGGGAAAGAGCCTAAACCAATATCATGTAAACCTGCAAGTGTTGTGGTATTGGGGTAGTGGGACTTTAATGGAGGTCTTTGCAGAGACCTCGAAGAGTAAAAAACCTTATAATTAGATGAATTGTTCTGGAAAGACAAACCGCAGCGGGTGATAGTCCCGTAATCGAAAATTGTAAGGCTCTTTGGTTAATGTTCCCGAGTATCACGGGACACGAGAAATCTTGTGAGAATCCACCAGGACCATCTGGAAAGGCTAAATACTCTTTGGTGACCGATAGTGAACTAGTACCGTGAGGGAAAGGCGAAAAGAACTCCTAGCGGAGAGTGAAATAGAACCTGAAACCGTATGCCTACAAGCGGTCGGAGCCGCCCCATTGTTTTTTAACAATGGGAGGTGACGGCGTGCCTTTTGCATAATGAGTCAGCGAGTTACTCCTATACTGCAAGGTTAAAGTTTAAAGACTGGAGCCGAAGCGAAAGCGAGTCCTAACCGGGCGAATAAGTAGTGTGGGGTAGACCCGAAACTGGGTGATCTATCCATGGCCAGGATGAAGTCTCGGTAAAACGAGATGGAGGTCCGAACCAGGGTCGGTTGAAAACGGCTTGGATGAGCTGTGGATCGGAGTGA
>JADFGO010000138.1 GCA_022567655.1 Candidatus Neomarinimicrobiota bacterium | reverse complement strand
ATACACAGTCTACTTCATAACCGTTGTCGAGCAGTCTCTTTGCCAATCCTCCCGCTCCGGCGCCGACGTCAAGGACAGTTTTGGTGTTTTCCGGGATGTTTGATATTATGATTTCGGAATGGTGCTGCTGGGCTCTGGCGAAATTGGAAAATTCAATTTCAAGTCCATCATGCCAATATCCATAGTGCAGATCTTCACTATTCTGGAAAAATCTGCCGAGCAGAAGTCCTATCTCAAGACCTGTCTCCCTTGAACCTACACGCTTATTTTGCCCCAAATCCTGCTCGGCTAAAGATTTTTATCGGTGGCGCTGCTGAGAACCTTTTCGGGAGCGCCGCTCAGCATAGAGATCAGCGTCCGCCGCGCCTCGGTCGCCTCAGTTACCGGATGAGGAAATTCAAGAACTACCCTTTCATATCCGTTCCCATTGATCGTTTGAAGCGTAAAACTTGATTCGCAAATGTTTGTCATCTGAACTTTTATGTTTTTCACGCTTAAATCGGTGTACGCCTCGATATAGGTCAGCATAGCTTTCTCGTGGTCTCTGTTCATGTGCTGTATTATCTCCCACCCTATATACGCCAGTGGATCGGGTTGTACGTCAGAATATTTAAGCCCATCAATCCATCCGATTTCTCCAAACCCGCCTATCCACCTGACCGACGTCGGTACACACCTCATGTAAAGGAATCCATGTTGTCTCTCCCTTTCGGCGGCTTCAGGAAATCTACTCTTGTATGACCATGCAATTTCTTCCAATTCATCGTCGGGTACTCTGGTGAAGTCCGCTAATAGTGCCGCCCGGGCGAAAGCCTGCGGGTCGTGCATACCGAACTGGTCACTTACCAATACGCTCGCTTTATTATCGGCGCTTAAGTTTTTATAGTGTTCCGAGATATCGGCAATCAGTATGATCAACCTGCCCTGGTTGTCTACGTCATATGGAACTATTGAACCGAGAGGATATCCCGGTCTCGAAACAGATGAGGTTGAAAGGATTCCGTTCCTGTTAAAAGTGATAAAGTCTCTTGCTGCCTTTGCGTAATTGTTCTCATCCGGCATAATTTAATCCTTTCTGACTTTGGAATATTCCTATATTGAAAGTTATTCCGAACGAAATGGTTTTGCAACCTAATTAATACCTCAAGGAGCCGGCAGATGCCATCGCGGATGTGGCACAAAACCGGCTCCTTCTGGAGGGAGGATTTACACTTGCTTAAATCATGGTAGAGTTATTGCCGGTGTTCCGGAAACTCCCTGTTGAGTTATTGTTGCCACTATGACAACTCCTTCGTTAGAACCGGTCGCAGTCAATGTAAACTGGGCCGATGTGATAGATGACATAACAAAATTTCCGTTTGCATTCGATGAATCTGCGCCGAACCTGGTAATATCCGACACACCCACAAAAGTTCTCGCGCCTCCGCCGAGAACAGCCGGTCTACGCCAGAATGATACAGCTGAAGAAGCCACACTATTGACGTCCTGTAAGAGTGCATCGCGTTCTGCGTTCACGGCGCCTGTGGTAAACATGTTTATTCCGACAATCACAGCTACTCCAACTATGATTGTCCCCAGGACTATTAGTAGTAATTGCTGCTGTCCCATAGTATTCTCCTGCTCTTATTCTGCTCGTGTCTACATTCATTTGATAATAATAGTGGCAAGTGTTGTGCCACAATGCTTTCCGGCATGATTTGATGTGATGTGCATCAAGAATGAGAAAAAGTGAATATCCCTAATATGCTAATTATAATATATTTAGGAGATCGGACATTTTATAGGTTATTTAGACCACATTTAATATAAAAAGCGAACCGACTAACCACTGGTGGTTTATTCCACCTATTAGGGTGATATACACCTGTCAAATGACCGTTCGTTTATTTTCAGTTTCACAGATAAATGATATGATTCGCGCTTTTTACTTATACTCAACCCGGGTAATAAGTTTGAAATCATCATTGCATAATTATCGGACATTCCATAAATTGTGGTGCCAGAAAGGGAGATTATGATAGGTATGATAAGCAGTCTCATAAAGCGCTCATGAACGACCAATCCCATAACAAGGAAAATCTTACCGGGAAACATCTATCTGCCTCTGAGATCGCCGATGAGATTCAGCTCGGATATTACCGCTGTTCACGGAACGGAAAAACGATCGAAGTGAACGATTTACTCACAAATATATTCGAATTTAAAACTCATAAAGAGCTTATAAATTCCGGTATCCCTGAAAAGCTCAACAAAAACTTATTGGAAAAACGAAAGTCTGCCGGTGAAAGCTCCAAATCCATAATAGACACTTTGAGTATGAAAACGAAAGTGGCTCGTGAAATATGGTTGGAAGTAAGATCCCGCGTAGTCGTCGACGATCACGGTCGTCCTGTATTCAACGAAGGCTTTGTACGGGAAATTAGTTCGGAAAGATCGGCACACGAACAATATGAGAACAAGATCAGGTCTTTGGAAACGATGAACGGGGAATTACAAAAAGGACTACAACGAGGTATTGAGTTCAGCGCACAGCTCCTTAAAGAAGGGACTTTCTCTGCAGCCGAAAAGCATTCAGAAACCTACCTGACCTTAAATAAAAAGATCCTGATAATAGATGACGATGATGACATTACAACACTGTTTTCCGAGTTCTTCTCGGAAAAAGGTTTAATAGTTCAAACGGCAAATAACGGACGCGATGCATTTCGAATTTACCACAACTTTCAACCCGATGTGGTACTCTCCGATATTATGATGCCCGGTATGGACGGACTTACTCTGCAGGAAAAGATTCGGGATTTAAACAACGAACAACCGATCGTTCTGGTGACCGGTGAGAAATCGAAAGAAGCCGCAAAGGACTTACTGAATGAAATGGGTATCCCATTGCTCTTTAAACCGGTGAACATCAGGACAGACCTATGGAACACAGTGAAGGGCGTATTAGAAAAACAATCTCAATCATAGACACTCCCTATTTCAAAAGCATAGGTAATCTTACGAATTCGATTATCCCGTTCAGGCTGTCAGGAAATGGTATTCTGATTACTCAGTTTCATCCATAAGATTTTGATATCTTAAAGATTCTCTTTGGTTACCCAGATTTCTTTGGGTTAGGGTCAATAAGGTAAGCAGCGCACGTGAATTCGGACGTGACTCGAATACTTCCTCAAAATATACAAGGGCGCTTTTGTATTTCTTTATGTTATAATACGCGGTGCCGAGCTGCGTCATAACCTCAAGTTTGTTCTCGCCTTCACTTTTCACAAGAGCTTTTTCGAAATAAATTATCGATTCGCCGTATTCAGCGGAATCGGATAATATTTTTCCCATTATGAAATTCGCGAAACCGTCGTCCGGTTTAATTTCTAGTTGCCTCCTAATTGAATATGATGCCTTATTGAGCTGACCGTCGAGTCTGTAAGCCTCGCCTAAAACCGTTAAATGATTTTCTACTTCGCGACCCTTACCTATGATTCCTTCGAGAGATTCAATAGCCTGGTCATGAAGACCGGCACGTAAAAGTATCTCCCCAAACCTGAATCGATAA
>JADFGO010000137.1 GCA_022567655.1 Candidatus Neomarinimicrobiota bacterium | reverse complement strand
AATTGAACTTATACCGTCTTCAGTCGCCAATTCCTCTTCAGGCTTCTCCCCTTGCGGGTAGATTCCCGTAAAAACAGCCCTTGCCATTTCTAAGTATAGATATGCGGTAGATTCAAAGTTATGCTTGAACTGTCCATTCACCCTCCCTTCTTTAACAGAACCTAAAGGTGCTAAAATGAGTGTAGTGCCAGCCTATTAGCCCTGTGTTCATGAATGTCACCTATTGCTGATCTTTAGATTGTAGTAACGCCCAAAGTCCCAGGCCCACCCCTTTCAATTCTTGGGGTTCTCTATTGAGAATGTGGTCGTAGCGAGAGGCGAATCCAGCAACCATGCTAAGCAAGTAGCGAAGACGCTCAGTCACCTCAAGAACAGGCTCCTCATTAGCCACGGACAATCCAAGAGCTGCACACACTGGATTAGGGTTCTGCATGCTCCCTATTTCAAGCAACCGCTTAGCAATGTGAATAGGCTCACCTACTGTGCTCCATTCGGAGTAACCGTTTCCCTGAATGTGCAAAACGTGTACTTCGCCGTATGAAAGACCGATTCGATACTTATATTCCGGTGTCATTTCAAAGGAAAGATCATGCAGTCTGCCCAGTATTTGCCCCAATAATAGCACGGCAGGCGGGGCGAATCCTACACAAAACATTCTCATGGTACTGTCAGGGCAAGCCCTAACCAGCACTCTCTCTCAGCGGAGAGGGAGGGATTCGAACCCCCGTTACCTTGCGGTAAACACGATTTCGAGTCGCGCGCATTCAGCCAGGCTCTGCCACCTCTCCTTATTGAGTGTTAAGGTAAATATATCAATTCTATCTTTCAATCTTAATCATACGATAACACCCCCCGCCTGACATCAGTCGGGGGGTGTCATCCATCAATATCTTGGAGAATCTGACTCTTCCGACCGGGATTCTTCGTCCGTCCCGATCCCGAAACTTCGGGACGGGACTCCTCAGAATGACAGCGTTTTCTCAGATCACACCCTCTCCCGAAATATATTCGGCATAAACTTCCACCTCCCTCGGGGAGAAGGACAAATGGGGTTTGCTTTATAAGTACGCCCGGGAGGACTCGAACCTCCAACCTCGTGGTCCGTAGCCACGCACTCTATCCAATTGAGCTACGGGCGCGTCGGGAAAATATAAATATGCCCGGAGCAATTTCCAACTATTTAATCGTTTTCCAACTCCTTTATCCTACTCATCAACCCAAGACTCCCATCATATCCGGGAGAGAGGAGAATCAGCATCTTCAACGACTCTTTTGCGTCCTCTAATTTTCCAGTCTCAATAAACGCGACAGCCAAATTATAAAGCGTCTCCACATCGGAAGAGTTCATTGAATAAGCTTCAAGTAATGGCTCAATAGCATCATCAGCGATACCGCTTCCGAGAAGAATAGAACCCATCCACTTCATAGCGAAAAACGTCTTTTCTATTTTCAGCGAATTTTCCAGCAATTCGTACGCCTCGTCGAAGAGCCCCTTACGGATCAACACCTCGGAAAGCCGATGATACGGGACAACGTCTCTGACCCCCGCAACGGTCAACGCCCTGTAGTCGTTCTCAGCCATATACTGATATCCGAGATCAAACAGTGAATCGGCATATATCCGGTGCGCTTCAGTCCAGGTGATTCTATTCTCGACCACGTCCAATGCAAGATTCTCAATATGATCGCTTCTGAGACTGCTAAAAGAGGGAACAGTCCTCTCCGATTCCTTATACGGCCATTTGGATCTAAGCGAAGTGATTCTCAGTTCCGCGATGGCTTCATCTATCGGAGTGATACCAGCTCCATTTATCAATTTATCAATCTCGTTCATGTCGGGTTCCGGACGTCGCATTCCGCCGAACAGGACGATCAACTCGGACGCCATCCGCTCTGCGATAATACATACGTGATTTATTGACGTCACCTGAACTTCCGGCGGCGGATGCTATCAAGAAATCGAGATCGGCGTTCGTTCCGTATCTTTCTTCCGCCTCATCAAAATAAAGCAGCGCTTTTTTGTTCTCTCCGGAGTAGAAAAGCGCCTTTCCCTTTTTGATTCCCCTGCTCCATTTATCAAGATCGGTAATCCCGTCTACACAAGATTTGAACGGAATTTTACCCGCAAAATTGCTTACCGGAATTCCCCCTATCAACGTCCAGCCCTCTGATTCCGCTATCAACAGCATATCTCTGACGTTACTCTCGAAGTTCTCTACCGCCTGCTTGTAAATTCTGCTGCCGGACTTGATCTCAATTCTCTTTACCGGGCTCTTCATTTCGAACCTGTCTTCGGCATCGGTTGAAAAGTAAATGTAAACCGACTTCAGAAGCTGAAACAATCGGTATTCGTGCAATTGTAAATATAATTTCAGACTGCCTCGATTCATACCGACGTAATCCACGGAAGCAGGACCGAGGGCGCCGTAAAATTCATTGTGCCCGGGATAGAGGATGACGGCGTCCGGATCGTAACGACCTAATTTTCTTATGAGGTCAAGCATTGCGTGTGAGTTCACTCCCGGTATGGACAAATTGATAATTTCTATCTCTCTCTCAGAAAACGCTTCCCGAAGCAGTTGTTTTAAGAAAGCAGAAATGGTTCCGTTCGGACCCCACGGATATCCTGACATTGAGTTCTCACCTATCAGAAAAATGCGGAGACTCCCGGATTGTTTTGGCGTATTCAGAGTGTTTGTGATGGTGACCGGAACAGCGCCGCTGAAAGGAAAATAGGGCTTCGCAAAACCACTGTTTTGTACAAGGTATGAATCAGTTCTCGCCGCAGGGAGGAAGAGTTCGCTCTTTTCTCCGTACTCCACGAAGCGAAGCGTGACCTCAGCCAACCCCATGAGCGCAAACGGAGCAAGCAGATAGATCAAGAGACGTTTGATTCTTCTGCGAAATACCGATTCATTTCTCATATTCTAACTCTAACTATCCTTTCGCCCTTCTGCTCTAATATAGAATTAACCGGTCAGATTTTACAGCTAATTCAGGAACAAACCGCTTGCATTTTCACGGGTGGTAAGATAAATTTATCGACCGAAAACGGCGCGTTCGTCTAATGGCTTAGGACGCTGGCCTCTCACGCCGGTAATAGGGGTTCGACTCCCCTACGCGCTACAAATGATGTGCTGGTTAGGGCTTGCCCTGACAGCACGATTATATATCAGCAAGATACGGTTATTAGATAATGTTATATATTATGTGTAAAGGGCAGGTTTTGACTGCCTTCAATTGATTTTACTCTATAATTTAATCGAGTTATACTCAAAACGGTGTGACGATACAGGTACGTGAAAATAACTAGCTTAAATAGTTTTTAAATATTGATGAACGAAACTTACAGCGTTTGAGCCTTGTCCTACAGCCGAAGCTACTCGCCTGACAGCTCCTTGCCTAACATCCCCAGCTGCAAAGATTCCTGGTACACTTGTCTCCAGCAAGAATGGGTCTCTTTTCAGATGCCAGTTTTTTGGCCGGCGACCATTTCGGATTAAATCTTGTCCGGTCAGAATAAACCCCGCTTCATTTCGTTCCACAACATTTGCTAAAAAATCTGTATGTGGTTTAGCTCCAATAAAACTAAAAA
>JADFGO010000136.1 GCA_022567655.1 Candidatus Neomarinimicrobiota bacterium | reverse complement strand
TTCCCCATAATCCTGAGATTTATTTTTTGAGTAGCCGGAAAAATCCGTTTCCCTTTGGCTGGATTATGGCTGCTTTGGGACATACAAAAAGGATTGCAGAAAGAGATAGGTATTTTTATGTTAATCAGGTTGAAAGAAATGAAACATTAGAATCTGGAAAAGATCTTGGGAGAGAGTTGTTAGAGCAACTTCCGGAAATTGATACCTTAGTCGCTTGTGTTGGGATAGGAGGAACGATTTGCGGAAGCAGTAAAGTGCTGAAAGATAAAAGAGATATTGAAAGAAGAAACGCAATGTCATTCCTAATAAAGTTATCAAAAGATAATTAAATATATGTATTTGCATTTTAATAAATCAGTGAAGTCTTACTGTTTCGCCCACGACCAATACAAATAAGCTGGTCTACCTATGAAAAGATGCTTACTGTCCTCTAAATCCGACTTCACCTATTCCAGAAACTGCTGAAACTGTTCCCTCGAATATCCCTGCTCCAGCTGCCTCCGCCTTTTATCAGGACATAGACTCCCATAGCGAACAGTGCTAAGGGGATAACCGGCTGGTGTGGCTGAAGCGGGAAGAGCGCGGGATCGTCGGCGACTATATGTACGTACGTTGCAACTTTCATCATGCCGATAACAAAAACGCTCGCGGGTCGGGAGTACAGCCCTATGATCAAGAGCAGCCCGATTATGATCTCTATGGCAGGGATTACGTACCGGCTGAATTCATATAGCGGGATATTACCGGCAAGCAGCTGACCCGACCATGCCTCCCAGAGCATAGGAACTGTGTATTTCATCAGACCTGTTCCGAGGAACATAATACCTAAGAATATACGGATTATTCCCAATGTACTGTTTGGTTCTGTCTTACGAATTGAGTTCAAATCCATATGCATAATCTTCTCCCTTTATGAATTATCGAAAAATCCTCTTAATGGAATAATACCCCATCCCTGCAAAGCCAAGCAATAGAACAGCGTCGGCTAATTCAAAAAAACGGAGACTCGAGCCTTTTTGGAGGAACATGCCCCATTCTCCGAGCGAAATCAGATAGTCGCCGTTAAAAAAGCCGATCGACAGGGGGATGACCGCGGCGGCTAATCCCAGCGGGTAGAGCAATTTCGATTTCCTCTTCGCTAAGATTGCGACTATCAGATACGGCAGTGACATTAAAAGATGATACACTCTCTTGTGGGGATTCACAACCGCCAAAAACAGATATATGAGAATGATCAGAACCGAAAAATCGAATAAAGCTCTACTCGCTGTGAGATCGGGGTTTCCTGCTTCTTTTGCCAGCTCGCTTTTATCTTCGGGAGGGGTATCTTCCATCAGAGGTTAATATTACTCTTGTTAAACCCAAAACGGAAGCATAATAAAAAGCCCGCACACTATCGGCGCGGGCTTTAGATCGTTCTGTGGCGCTCTGTTATTCCATCACTATCTTTACGTCTGATCTTTCGATCTCGAAAATCGCCCCTCTTGCCACAGTTCTGACATTCCCGTCCTTATCGTTTCTCGCCGAGTTTTTGAGCGCACTCAGCGCCTTTTTGTCGCCTATCTGAGCGAGCGCGACCGCGGCTGAAATTCTCGCGGAGTATTTGATATCGTTCTCAAGCATTCGAATCAGTGGATTGACTGCCCTTACCTCCTTGTTTTGGCCCAATATATGAGCAGCGCTTACTCTCCGTCCGAGGTTATCGGCTCTCAGCGTCTTTATAAGCCTTGTGGTTTCATCTTCTTCTGCCGCAACAGAGATGACCGCCCCCAATATCATTCCCGCCGTCAACATGGCTGATATTGTCCTGGTTACCGTTGTGCGTTTCATTTCTTACCTCCGTTATCATCTAAATTCTTCCACTCCCGTTTTCTCCATCTATCTACGTCTTTCCCGGAGTAGTTGTTTCACTATATAAGACACCCGGAACTACAAAAAGGTTTTCGTTTTTATTCGCTCTTCATAAATAATTCGTATTTCCGGTCTCTGGTCATTATTACTTGCCGAATTCGCACCTATCTGTATATCTTCATAGATAATAGAACTTTTCATGCTCTTTTGAAGTCTTAAATAAGAGTAAGACGGGGATATATGGAAGATAGCGAGCTGATACTTAAATATCTTGACGGGGACGTTCAGGCGTTCAACGTTTTGGTCAACCGCTGGCAGGTGAAGCTTTATAACTTTGCATTTAAAGTTCTCGGCAGAAGAGAAGACGCAAAAGACGTGACACAAAAAGCATTTATAAGGGCATATAAGGGTTTGAGGAAACTTAAGGACCCCGGGAAGTTTTCACCCTGGATATACCAAATAACGATGAATCTCTGCCGCGACGAAATGAGAATACAGAGGCGATCACCATCGCTCTCTCTGCACGATACGATCAGAACGAGCAACGGAGAGGAAGTTGAACTTCAGGAGTTTCTAACAGACGATTCGGAGAGCGCCGACGACGCCCTTTATCAGGGCGAAGTAGCCGAGATAATCAGGAAGGGACTTAAGATGATTCCGGAGGAACAGAGGATCGTTATTATTATGAAGGAATATCAAGGGCTAAAATTCAGGGAAATTTCCGAGATACTACAGGAGCCTCTGAACACGGTTAAATCAAGGATGTATTACGGCTTGAACGCGCTTCGGAAGGCGCTGTCGAGCCTTGAGATAGATAAGGAGGTATTTCAATATGAACTGTGATAATATGGAAGAACTGTTTACCGGTTTAATTTATGAAGATATATCCGGAGAGGAAGAAAAGCTCGCTCGCGAACACCTCTCAACATGCGAGTCGTGCACCGAAAAACATAAGCGGCTGTTGGAAACGTCCACCGCACTCGGCAGATGGACCGAAGAACTGCCGGAAACGAGTCTTGTATTCGTTGAGGAGAAACTCCCTCTTTTCGGTAGGATACTCGGCAAATTCAATGCCGTCGGATTTAGCCCGAGGCAGCTCGTCTTCGGAGCCGTTACCTCATTTATTCTGATTGCTCTGTTTATGGGTATCATGCGCACCGATGCCGTCTACCGAAACGGCGCCTGGTATATTTCATTCGGTCAAAACAGCGAAAGAGAAGGACAGTTGGGGGAGAGCGTGTTACTCTCCGAATTCAAAAAGCTTCAGCAGGAAAATCTCGTTTTGATGAACAGCCTGCTTTTGGCGAGCGAAGAGAGACTGAGGAACGAGAATATCATAACCGTAAACAGTCTCGCAAATGAGTTTGCGAATCAAAGAAGACAGGACCTGACACTGATTGGAAGGTCCATTAATGAGATAGTCCACCGGAATGAGGGCAGATTCGTGCGCACTAACCAGCTGTTGGATAATCTTTACAGGCTTTCTTCTTATCAGACAAATAGTTTAACCGGTTCACGAAATATCGAAGGAAAATGATCGAGGTTATTATGAATAAACTGAAATATGTAATCGGACTGGGAATCTTGTTAGCTTTTGGTTTCCAGACCGCAGAAGCTCAAAAAAACAGAGGAATGGACTACGACAGATTGGACGAAGATCTGAGGATAATGGAAGGAATTGTTGACAAACTTCTCAATTCAGTTGGAAACTATAATTGGTCATTCAACAGCAGGAGCCGGGGATTTTACCTGCCGGAATACGGCGTTATATTCTCACTTCCGATCTCAACACCGATGATACAGACCATGTTTGTGCCTTCCCCAGCTCCGGTTATAGCAGGGGGAAGGGGATATTCTTATGCGTTTAGCTTCGGCGAGGATGACGATGAAAGATCTAAAAGGCTCAAAGAAGCGGAAGAAAAATATCTTGAGAAGACCTCTGT
>JADFGO010000135.1 GCA_022567655.1 Candidatus Neomarinimicrobiota bacterium | reverse complement strand
AATTGAAAGAGTTCGGAGAGATCGAAGTTGAGTAACCCGACAGCCTGAAGATGGATTTCACCGAAAACCAGAGCCTTAATAATTACAAGGAAGCCATAGAGGACAAGCTGCGGACGGTCGCCACGAGCTCGCAGCCGGCATCCTTATATGAACCTATCAGATATGCCATTGAGGCGGGCGGGAAACGATTAAGACCCATAATACTTCTAGCTGCTTGCGAGGCGGTCGGAGGAAACCCCGAAGATGCCCTTGACGCCGGTATTGCCGTAGAGCTGCTCCACACCTTTACGCTTATTCACGACGACATTATGGATGCTGATACGTGGCGGCGCGCAAGAGAAACCGTCCACAAGAAATGGGATACATCATCGGCGATATTAGCGGGGGACGCTATTTTTGTATTAGCGTACCAGTCGCTGTTAAGAACCAAAATAAAAAATATCAAATCTGTAATTGATCTTTTCAACGAAGGAGTCCTGGGCGTGTGTGAAGGACAAGCGCTTGACATGACTCTTGAATCAAAGAGCGATGTCTCAAATTCGGAATATTTAGAGATGATTGAGAAAAAGACAGGGATGATGATAGCGATGGCGGCCGGCGTCGGGGCGTTCATCGGCGGGGCTAAGTCAGCCGAAGTAAAGAAATTCAAAGAGTTCGGCGCCGCACTCGGAAAGGCGTTCCAGCTTCAGGACGACTACCTCGAAATAACATCTACAAGAATATTAATGGGCAAAAGCCTTGGCAGCGACCTCGCCAAAGGGAAAAAAACGTTCCTTCTCATAAACGCGTTCAAACTCGGCAGCGAGGAGCAGATAGAAGAACTATCAAGTATTTTAGACAAGAATGAAGTGACAACTACGGACATAAAGAGGGTAAGAGAAATATTTGAGGAGTGCGGAGTTCTTGAACTAACCAAAAAACAGATAGAGAAAAATATATCGAATTCCAGATCCCTGCTGGATTTCATTGAACTTGAAAAAAGGCAAACCTTGCTGCAGTTGATCGACCTGGTTCATTCGAGAGAGAAATGACGGGCGAGGGTAAGACGGTGGATATAGGTTATTTGAAAGATAAGTTCGACGTGTCGGATATGTACGATGTGATTTCAAGTCTCCCGAATCAAATTGAGGAAGCCGTGGAAATAGCAGAGGAGTTCGATCTGCAAACTGACATGGATAACATATCAAATATACTGTTCATGGGCATGGGGGGGTCGGCGATTGGCGGAGATCTGGTAAAATCGGTAATAGAGGCGGAATCTTCGATTCCGGTCAGCGTTGTAAGAAATTATTTGTTACCTGCATGGGCGGATAAGACGACGCTCGCGATAATTTCAAGTTACTCGGGTAATACGGAGGAATCAATATCGGCGTACCATGATGCCAAAAAAAGAGGGTGCCGAATCATATGCGCCGGTACGGGAGGAGAGATAGGACGTCTTGCCGAGTCTAATAAAAACCCGCTCCTCAATCTTCCCAAAGGACTGCCTCCCCGCGGAGCCATTGCCTACAGCTCGATCCCATGGTTGGTGATCTTTTCTTCGATGGGATTGATTTCCGATAAAAGCTCGGAGATTCAACAGGCAGTTCAAACTCTTAAAAAATTAGCCGAACTGAATGGAGATATAAATTCAGATGCACAGGGCAGCGCATTGAACACCGCCGGGAAATTGAAAGGTAAAATCCCTTTGATCTATGTTTCTTCAGGATCATTCGGCGTGATCGGCAGAAGGTGGGCTAACCAAATTCAGGAAAACGCTAAGATGCTGGCTTATTACAATGAACTGCCGGAGATGAACCACAATGAAATTATGGGGTGGCACCTGTCCGGATTAGCCGATGAGAGTGTTGTTCCCGTGTTTTTATATTCCGGTCTTTATCATGAACGGGTGAAGCTGCGTTTTGACGTCACGAGCCGGCTGATTAAAGAAAAGGGGGGAAATCCGGTCAGAATTGATGCGCCCGAAGGCAATTTATTAACTCAGTTATTAGGTTTGATAAACTTCGGTGATTTTGTCAGTTATTATCTTGCTCTGTTAAATAACGTTGATCCCGAGCCGGTGGATCTGATTGCCGAGCTAAAGAAAGAACTGGCAAAATAGCGTCTGAAATAGCTTGACATGCTTATGGGACTCAAATAACTTAGAACGTCAGTGAATGAAATTATATACAGAATAGACCCCGGTTACCGCAACGCTCGTATAGTTGAAATTTAGGAGAAGATGGAAAATTTACGAGTCGAAATAGCAAAAATATCCTTCTATCCGCCGAGTAAGGGCTATGCGGTGTTACTGAAGGAGCTTAACGGAGTCAGACAGCTTCCTGTAATTGTCGGTGCGTTTGAAGCGCAGGCAATTGCCCTTGCGATCGAGGGTATTGAAATGCCGCGGCCGATGACGCACGATCTCCTGAGCAATCTTCTCGACACTATGGAAGTCGAGGTAAAAGAGATAGTTATCGATAAACTTGTCGAAGGAACGTTTTACGCCAAGATTTACATTGATTCGTATCAGTTCGGCGAGAAGGAGATAGACTCGAGGCCGAGTGATGCAATTGCATTGGCTCTGCGTGTGGACGCGCCTGTCTTTGTTGAAAAAAAGGTTATGAAAGAAGCGGGGGTCAGAGTTTCCGACCAAAAAGAGTTTGATGAGTTCAAGATAGATTCACCGCTCGTTCATAAGGAATTTTCTCTTGAAGAGGAATTACAACAGGCTATCGAAGTTGAAAATTACGAGTTAGCAGCCGAGTTACGGGATAAAATCAACGCGCTGAACGGCGACGGCGGTGAAAACTAACTCTTTTTTTCAATCTCAATTCCGTAATATTCAATCCGTACTCTGTACGGGTTTTTCATTTGTGACATTTAATAAAGCCAATGATTCTTGAGCAGCTTTCTGTTCGGCATCCTTTAACCGTTTGCCGGAGCCGCGACCGAGTGAATCACCGTTTAAAACCACTTCTACCTCAAAAATCTTTGCATGGTCAGGACCTGTTTGGTTGACAATCGCATATTTGATATTACCAAGCGAATTTGCCTGTGCGTATTCAAGCAATCTACTCTTATAATTTGTTAATAGGGCCTGTTGAAAGGAGGTGCTCAGGCCAACCAGTAAACTATTTTCTATAAATTCCTTAGCCTCGGCATAACCGCCGTCAATATATATAGCTCCAGCAATCGCTTCATAGAGATCAGCTAATATTGACGGGTTTTCCCGCCCGTCCCTGATATCTTCTTCGGGGCTGAGGAGAATGTATTTACCGAGACCGAGTTTTCGGGAGACGTTCGCGAGGCTGCTCCCATTAACCAAGGAGGCTCTTGCTTCGGTCAGCGGTCCCTCTCCCTTCTCAGGATAATTATCAAATAATGCGTGTGCTGTTACAATTTCGATTACCGCATCGCCGAGGAATTCCAATCTTTGATTGGAGGGCAGGTTGTTTGAAGCGCAATATGACCTGTGAGTCAGAGCCTCTTTAAGAAAAGATAGGTCGGTGAAGTTGTAGGAAAGAATCTTACGTAAGGAGCTGAGATCCGAATCCTTAAATTCAATATTTTTGTCTCTACTCCGGCGTCTTAAATTGAATAGACCGAAAAAATTTCTCAATATGATAGTCTTCAGTTGTTATACTTCTTGAACAGCACTACAGAGTTATGGCCTCCGAATCCGAACGTGTTGCTTAGGGCAACGTTAATCTCTTTTTTTGCCGCAACGTTCGGTGTATAGTCGAGATCGCATTCAGGATCGGGATTTTCGTAATTTATCGTGGGGGGGATGATTCCTTCATTTAGAGCCAATATACACGCAATCGCTT
>JADFGO010000134.1 GCA_022567655.1 Candidatus Neomarinimicrobiota bacterium | reverse complement strand
AAGAGAGTCGGGCTGATTCCAATGTGATAAAAAATATAAAGCATCGGATCAGCGGTCAGAAAGCGCAGATTGAAGATGTTATCTCCTCGGAGAAAGCGTCGCCGAAAGAAGATTCTGTTCCTTTGAGTTTGGAAGACGCCGAAGTGGGAATGGATGTGTCGATCCCTTCTTTGAATGTTACAGGACAGATTCAGGAGATCAGAACCGATAAAAACGATGCGGTGGTTTCTGTCGGGAGCACTAATATCATAATAGCGGTCAACAAGTTAAGAGCGGCCGCAGCTGACAAAAAGAAAAGCTCGTTCGAAAATCCGGCAGGTTACGGCGGACCGGAACTGAGAGCTGTCACCCCCGAACTGAGTCTGAGGGGGATGAGAGCCGAAGAAGCGATTTCGGTATTGGAGAAATATCTTGATGACGCTCTCTTAGCCGGATTCTCATCGGTAGAGGTTATCCATGGGAAAGGCGGAGGTGTCTTGCGGAAGTTGGTCGCCGAGCAGCTTGAAGCCCATCCGAGCGTAAAAAGTTTTCATACGGCGGCTCTCGACAGAGGCGGTTATGGTGTTACCGTGGCGGAATTCAAATAGTCATGAGAATTCCCGAAAACATAGTAGATGATATTCGAAACGCATCAGAAGTGGTTTCAATCATCGGAAGTTACGTAAAACTAAAGAAAACAGGATCAGGTTTTGTAGGACTCTGCCCGTTCCACAACGAAAAAACACCTTCGTTCAGCGTGAGTCCGTCAAAACAGATATGGCGCTGCTTCGGCTGCAACAGAAGCGGGAACGTTTTCACTTTTATCATGGAATACGAGAAACTGAATTTTGTGGAAGCGGTTAGAACACTCGCGGAGAAGTCGGGGATAACTATTCCTGAAAGCGGCTCTCAAAAATCAGATTATGAGGGTGGCGAGTCCAAGTCGGCAATGATATATAAAGTGAACCGCGCCGCCGCATCCGAATATCACAAAAATCTTATGAGCGCCGAGGGCGAAGACGCGCGGAACTATCTGAACGACCGCGGAATCAAAGGCGATATGCTGAAGGATTACGGTATCGGGCTTGCGCCTGACGAATGGGAATGGCTGAAGAAGAAACTTTCCGGAAAAGGGTTTACTCAAAACTCGTTGATCGGATCGGGCCTGATGGGAAGAAGCGAACAGGGGAAAACCTACGACCGGTTCAAAAATCGTATAGTTTTTCCCGTGATAAACGAATCGGGAAAAGTTGTGGCGTTCGGCGGTAGAATTTGGCAGGGAGAGAGCGCCGGAGCGAAATATGTGAACAGTCCTGAATCACCCGTCTATGTCAAGGGCAGAGTTCTCTACGGATTATATCAGACGAAAGATAAAATTAGAGAGTCGAACCGGATCATTCTGGTCGAAGGCTACACGGATTTCCTTAGCATAAGAGCAGCGGGGATCAGCGACGTTGCGGCGACCTCAGGGACAGCGCTGACCACTGGTCAGGCTCGGCTCGCCAAGCGGTTCGCCGACAACGCTATACTACTTTACGATGGAGACAGCGCCGGGCAGAAAGCGGCTGTCCGGGCAGCGATAGTTCTTTTAGGGGAAGGTTTTGATGTTCGGGTTGTAAAACTTCCTGACGGAAGCGATCCCGACAGTTTTGTGAGAGAGGAGGGAATCGATAAGCTGCAGGAGCTAATCAAAAATGCGTATTCATTCGTTGATTTCAGAATAGGAATAATTCCCGATGAAGAGCTGTCGAGCTCAATTCTTAAAGCCCGGATGGCGCGGAACATCGTCGAAGAAATTTTTGATTTGAACGATGAACTCCTCAAAGGGGCGCTCCTGAAGGATTTTGCATCGAGACTCGGCGTAGATGAAGAAGTGCTGCTGAAGGAATCAAAAAAGTTCAGGGCGTTCGATGCCGCTGACGGCGACGTCGACCAGGTGAATGTTGCCCTAAACGACATAACGCAGCGGTCGGAATACCAACTCGCGATGTTCCTTCTCTCCGCAAATGAAGATGTTTATAACAGCGCGGGCGGGTTTCTCAAGGAGCACACCTTTTCACATAAGGGGATAGGCAATATAGTCGATTTACTGCTGAACTCCGGATTCAGTCCGAATCAATCCAAGCTGTATGATGAAATTAATGAGCCGGGCGAGAGAGCACTCCTCTCGAAAATGCTGAATGAAATAGGATTGGTGGAAGACGAACTGAAAACCCTTAACGAAAGCAAACTTATGCTGCAAAAGGGCGATCTCAAATCTGAAAACAGGAAACTGAGAGACCAAATACGGCAGGCGGAAGAGAAAGGCGAGGAGCCTACGCTGCTGATACAACAACAAAAAGAGCTGACAGACCGGCTCCGGGAGTTGGAAAATTGAAAAAATTCGGGAGACTACGCTCTTAATTTCACAAACTCGGCTTGACATTCCCTGCCTCTCAATCTAAATTATGCCCTGCCGAATAGAGGGGCCCTTAGCTCAGTTGGTTAGAGCATTCGACTCATAATCGAACGGTCGCTGGTTCGAGTCCAGCAGGGCCCACTCCTTTAAAGACCTTGTAAATCCCTGTTTACAAAGGGTTACATAGTTTCCTATAGCCCCGATATTTAAATGAGTAATTAACAAATAATGTCATATATTAGCACATATTAGGTGCGAAAACTGGAAATATATGGAAACTAGTAAGAACGGAAATTGAATATACCAAACCTGACGATAAACGTATTGGTAACTATTTTCATGTCTAAAAGTATGAGATGTTAGGTTAGCAGGATAATTATGTATTTAAAGAAAATTTACTTAGAAAATATTGCTTGCTTTGAAGATATTTCAATTGATTTAAGTAATTCAAATAATTCAGGACTCTTTTCACTGATTCTCGGAGACAATGGAGTTGGGAAAACTACTTTGTTAAGATGTATTGCTCTGGGTATGTGTAATGAGAGTGGAGCTGCTGCCTTAGTAAGAGAGTTACAAGGTGATCTGGTTAGAATCCAAGGTGATCAGTATAACTCTGTTATTGAATTAGAATTATATGAATCAAATCCAAACAAAACAGTAACCATTAGAACAGAAATTACTGAAACTGGTTCAGGAGATATAGAACTTAGTCAACGTACATGGCCGAAAAATAACTTTCCTTGGGAAAAAATATTTTTGTGCGGATATGGATCATGGAGGGGTAAGTATGAACATCAATAAGCGAATCATTATTTTCCAGTTGATGCTGTCTATACGTTGTTTAACTACGAAGCAAAATTACAAAACCCGGAGCTGATTATTAGGAGAATGAAATCAACGGCAAAGGAAAAACAAATCTTAAATACTTTCGATGATATTCTCATGCTATCAAAAGGATCTACAATTCTTTCTGATACGGGATTAGGTTTTGAAGGCTCTGGCGTTGATAAAATAACAATTGGAGGATGGGGGGATGGTCATCGCGCAACTTTAGCTTGGTTGGCAGATTTATTTAGTTGGGATATTCTTTACAAAAAAAAAGGTAGTATGTCAGACATTGTTGGGATTGTATTATTAGATGAAATTGAACATCACCTGCATCCCTCTTGGCAACGAAGAATTATAAGGCAACTAAATAGAAATTTTCCTAAAATACAATTTATTGTTACCTCACATTCTCCATTATGCGCAATTGGAACAACTGATTTATCTGAAGATATAGCTAATATATTTCTCCTAAGATTGAAAAATGATTCAAGCCATCTGATAGAGGGTGGAAAATCAATTCGCGGAATGAGGGCAGACCAAGTGTTAACATCATATTTATTTGGGCTTGAAAGTACAAGGAGTGATGATACAGCTTTGCTCATTGAA
>JADFGO010000133.1 GCA_022567655.1 Candidatus Neomarinimicrobiota bacterium | reverse complement strand
TATATCTAATGTAGAGGCTGGTTATTAGAGGGGAATAAAAGGAATTTCCTATATTAAACCACCCCTGTGTCCCCTCCTTGCAAAGGAGGGGATGATAAGATCCCCTCTTATTAGAGGGGATTTAAATGTCTAATCCGGCGAGGGGCTTTTGTTACCCATATCTACAATTACTTTCCATTTACCGTCGGCTTGTTTCCGCCATATGTTGAGATACTTGCCGTAGCTGTTGGTGGTGCTGCCGTCTGCCTCTCTTACCGTCACGATATATTTTCCCCAGGTCCATCCGAGCTCGCCGGAATTCGCTACTTCCGCTTTGACCGGAGTCCACAAGAGGTCATAATAGTCGCCTTTCATCGTTTCGTAAATGGCTGTTCTGCCGTAAATCGGAAGGCTTCCCTCCGGGAGCTGCATCGCATTATCGGCAAGATAGAGATAAAAAGCCGCTGACGGACCTTTTTTAACCGAAGTGCGGGCAAACTCGAAATCTGTGTCGAGTAGTTTTTTCCATTCAGCTTCAACATCTGCCTGAGCTGATGAGTATTCAAATATAAATAAAGAAAGCAGAGTAGAGATCATCAATTGAAGAATTAATCTGTACCGCATAGCAGGTTTCTCCTTATCTGTTTCCTGACGCCATTTTCTCCGCTTCAGGGAGAGTTCTGAGTTTGAGCATACTCCACGTTCCGAAGGCAGGACCGAGAGCAAGCATCATAAATACGTAATTCCATCCAATCAGTTCAACCAAAAGAGGTATGAGCCTGATACTGACCATGGTCAAAAGAAAACCCATACCGGTTTGTAAAGCAAGCGCAGTTCCTACGTAACGGCTGTCGGTGAGTTCGCTGACCGCTGCGCTGAACTGTGCGCTGTCCGCCACCACAGTCAAACCCCATACGAGAGAAATGATTGTAACTATAACGGGGTTATTGAAAAATAGGCCGACTATCAAGGCGCATGCGCCCGAAATGATCATGCTCCCGGAGGTGATCGTTGTTCTGCCGAATTTATCAGCGAATTTCCCTGCCAAGAGGCTGCCGATACCACCTATGGCGATAACGCTAAAACCTGCGGCGCGGGCAAATTGTTCGCTCCAGCCGGCAGATTTGTAACTCATGATCAGGAAGAGCGGAACCCATGTCCACATGGCATATAATTCCCACATATGACCGAGATACCCATAATTCGCCAATCGGGTCGGTTTATCCGAGAGGGCGCTGCCGACGAACTTCCAATCAAAGGGAGCTGTCTCACGCAAATACGGTCCCGCCTTGAGAAAAAGTCCGGATATGACGGCGCCGACAATCGCAAGGAGAGAAGAAAACAGCAGAACGACCCTCCAATCCGGCAGTCCGCTCTCTCCGGGCAAAGAGAATGCGCTCAGAAGGTGTGGGAGGGCTGAGCCTATCGTCAGCGCTCCGACAAGAATACCTATGCACAATCCGAGCTCTTTCCTGCACCAGGTAGCCATGAGCTTCATACCGGGCGGATAGACTCCGGCAAGGGAGAGTCCCGTGAGAAATCTCAATAATATTGTCTGCTCGATCCCGGGATTTAAGAGGGGAATAGCCGCATTGAACAATGCTCCCGCGAGAGCGCTTATGGCGAATATCCGCCGGGCGGAAAAGCGGTCGGAGAGGTTGAAAACCGCGCTGAAAAGGGCGCCGAGGACAAATCCGATCTGAACGCTCATTGTCATCCATGCTTTTTGCCCCCCATCCAAACCCCATTCTTCACTCAGCTGGGGGATGACGGCTGAAGCGGAGAACCACAGGCTCATCACTAAAAGGGAGCTTACGGCAAGAAGTGAGACGTTAATCCACTTCCCGCCGAGATCGCTATTTGAACCGTATTCGATCATTGAGAGTCGGGTTCATTCCGGAGCTTCGAGCCGGCTGCAAATAATGTAATGCCTAAAACGGAATCGCGTTCGTCGGAGCCTGTTAGGAATTTCGGTTTGATTTTTTCTCTGACTTTGTGAAATTTTTCCGGGTCACCTCCTTCTATCGTGATTTTTGTATCCGTATAAAATTTTTCAAAACTTTCTTTATAATCATCGATCCTGAGCCTGTTCAAGTTACTTGGCGGATTCAGAAAATTATTCCAGACAAAACTGGAATAGGTGAGCATCTCGAACGGATATTTCCGGAAGTGATCTCCTAAGTCTATTCGGTGAAGTTGAATGCCGTCCGTTTTTGTCAACAGCTTCAAAGCCTTTACAACTTTGTCAAGTTGATCGACATGTTCAAGTACAGAAGATGATAGTAAGATATCCGCGGAGGGCAGATCTATATTATCGTTGAGGATATTTCCGTGGCTTAAAGATATATATTCCGTTTTAGGCTCAACATCACTACCGCTGAGGTTAAAGTATTCAGCGTACTTCAAATACGTATTTTTGTTTGACCTGGGATTCGTTCTCTCATGCAGATCAATTAAACCGACATGTCGAGCTCCTGCATTGAGCAACTCGGCGGCTAATCCATATGAGCCGCCGTATCCGAACACCGTGACGGTTTTCTGTTTAAACCCCCATCCATGAGCTTCAAGAGCGGATAAATACCTGCTGCACGCATATTCAGGATCAGAAGTTTCAATGCCGGGGTGAAAAATGATGGACCTGTTGCGGAGAAAATCGGTAACAGTTCGTGGAATCAATCTACGAATTATCCTCGCCGTTATGTAGTGAAAGTTCATACATTTACCCGCTTAAAGTTGAGCATGTGACCGGAAAAATACGTACACCGGGATAGCCGTTATCAGTGTTTTCGATCATTGATTGTCCGGTTCATTCCGGAGCTTCGAGCCGGCCGCAAATAAAGTAATGCCTAAAACGGAATCGCGCTCGTCGAAGCCCCATTCAATATGCGTGAGAAATCCGGCGGCGAGTCTATCTTCGTGAGGTGCTTTAATTAATTATCGATCTATTAATGCTCTTCATCCTGATAGTCTATTCGGATAAATATAGTATCAACTATAGTTAACAACAGGGCTGCTAATTATATCCTATGCCGGTTCTTTCCGGAAAACCCTTGCATGCCATATAATGGTCCGGGCTTCAGATTGTAGTTTGTATCCTGCTTTCTGCAATTTATCCAGTATAGGTTGTAAAGGATGGATAAATGGACGGAAATCCCAACGTAAAAGTTTTGAAACTAAGATAAAAACATTAAATCCGAATTCAGTCAGAAATCTGTCACGCGGCATTACAAAGGCATAAATACTCTTTGTCTTTGAGAGTGTCTTGTCGATAAGCGCATCAACATTCTCATAACAGCAAATTACTTTGTCATGCATGGTAATATCAACTTCGGGGATTTCTCCGTTCATCTCCACGATATCCCCGAGATGATATTCTACTTTGTCTTTGAATCCCTCGGAATCGGTAAAATTACTTGCTCTATTTATCATCTCTTTAGATAGTTCGGTGGCGAATGCTTTTGAAGCGCCCCGTCGGAGAAGTTCTCTGTGTGCGCCTCCGATGCCCGCGCCCACTTCGAGAACGGTCATGCCTTTAATTCCTAATTCTTCAATTCCGTCAACAAGGGATTTAGTGATCTTTTCGAGTCCCTTCTTACGATATTTTTTCTCGAATTTCTTCGATTCTTTATCAAAGAATTCTCCGGTCGGATCATTGCTGCTACAACAATTCATTTTAACCTCAATAAAAAATTATACTCTTAGACAGGAATGTAATAATTAAATGCTAATGAAGTAATATTATTTATCGCTTAAAACTTTCAGGATATATCCACCCCCGATTAAATAAAGCTACATAGTCTTTGAGCTATACCTGAAGCTCGCTATATATCGAAGAACGAGAATATTGGAAAGAAGTTTCGTAATATTCTTAAGTAATCGATTGATAACCCCCCTGGCTGAGTAAATCACTTGCAAATTATGAGTCTGAGGAGTATCATTTATACTG
>JADFGO010000132.1 GCA_022567655.1 Candidatus Neomarinimicrobiota bacterium | reverse complement strand
ACGGTTGCCTCTAATCTGATAACTTTTTGAGCAACAATAGTTGTCCAGGAGAAGAGAATAAGAGTCAGCAGATATAAATTATAGCGCATCATTACCAATCTTTTTCCGGGCTGCGTTTCTTTACGGTGCGCGCCTGTATGTAATCCTTGAGCGCCTGCATCTCTTGCTGTTCCAACGCCTCTAACATATCCTGATATTCTTCCCGAGACTTTTTCTTTTCTTCTTGTTGTTGTTTATTCTGCTCCTTTTGCCGCTCACTCTCTTGGTCATCCTCTTTTTCCTGCTCACTCTCTTGGTCGTCTTTATTCTGTTCGTTTTCATCCTCTTTTTCGTCCGTATCCTGCTCCTCTTCCGAATCCTCGTTCTCCTCTTGCTGTTCGTCATCCCCTTCCTGTTTCTCTTCGTTTTCTTCAAGCATGCTCTTCACGAATTCGTAGTTGAATTTTGCGTCCTCATCCTCAGGGTTGAACTTCATAGCATACTTGAACGCTTCGAGGCTCTTTTCCGGTTTATTCATTCTGAAGAGGGTGTTCCCTAAGTTGTAATATGCCCGCGACTTCGCTTCGGGCGCCTCCAACGTGAGGGCGTCTTCAAAGCCCGACTTAGCAGAATTAAGAGTTCCTTTCTGGTAGAACGCCCCGCCTAAGTTGAATTTCAGGTTCTTATCATCACTGTTTTTTGCCAACAGTTCGGAGTATAACTCTATAGCTTTATCGTAATCTCCTTGCCGGTATGCGTTCAGAGCGGGGTCGGAGCTGCTCTGCTGACCCTGAATCGGCGTTGTAATCGCTATCAGGATCAAAAGTATTGAATATTTTATATTATTTATATCTGCCATGCCATTCACTCTTTAGTTTACGCTGTTCAGGTATAAAAGGTTCTACGAAAAGTAAGAGCAGTGCGAACGCCATAATATACTGATACCATTCCTTAAATTCATCAAATTCCCTTGAACTGAACTCGCTCTTTTCAAGTTCGGCCAGCTGATTGAACACCATCTCCAAGCCGCTTGTTCTTGCCGGAAGCCTGAAGTACCTCCCGCCCGTGATTCCCGCAATTTCATCGAGCGATGCCTCATTCAGACGGGTTGTTATGATCAGGTCATCGTCATCCCGCTTGAAACCGATCCTCATTCCACGTTTATCATAAATGGGGATTGGAGCGCCTGCTATAGACGCGATCCCAACGGTGTAAATGATCACTCCCTGATCAGAAGCGGTCTCCGCCGCTTCGATAGGGTCATCCTCATGGTCTTCGCCGTCCGTAAGCATAATTATCACGCGCTGCGTACCGCTCTCCCCTTTGAACGCTTCTAAAGCAGTGTTTATCGCATCCGCTGTCGCCGTTCCCTGTGTGCCTATAATATCGCTGTCAACGATACTCAGTATCATCTTAGCCGCCGAATAATCGAGCGTCAGAGGCACCTGGAGATAAGATACTCCCGCGAATGCGACCAATCCTATCCTGTCACCTTCTAATCGGTCAATGAAGCGCGAGATCTCAAATTTCGCCCGATCCAAACGGTTCGGAGTTATATCCTCCGCCTGCATACTCTTCGATACATCGAGCACGATAACTATATCTATTCCCTCACGTTTCACTTCCGAAAGTACCGTTCCCATCTGAGGTCCCATCAAGGCAAATATCAGGATCGTGACGGCGGATAGAACTACAACTCCTTTCGCCATCTGACGTTTGAGACTCGAAGAACGGTGAAGTCGTTTGATAACCTCGATGTCGCCTAATGTAGAAAACAGTTTCTTCTTCCTTTTCAACGCAACGTACAAGAGCAGCGTCAACAGCGGAATGAACCAGAGAAGATAGATGTAATCATAATTCGCGAATCGGAACATTTTCTTACGGCAGCCTCCGCGAGTACGTCAAACCGGTGAATATTTCCATCAGAAGCAGGAGCACTCCCGGCAGCAGAAAGGAAGAATAGAGTTCCTTGTAGCGTGTATATTCTTTTACTTTTATCTCAGTCTTTTCAAGCTCGTTTATCTCTTCGTATATATCGAGCAGCCGCTTTTCATTGGAAGCGTGATAGTATTCCCCGTTTGTGGTCTCCGCTATCTGCCTGAGTACCGCCTCATCGAGTCCACTCTGGAGAAGCCTCCGGTCTCTCGTTCCCACGCCTACGGTGTATATCTTTACGTCGAACGTTGCCGCTAATTCCGCCGCGGTGATCGGCTGTATCTCACCCGAATTGTTACTCCCGTCAGAGAGGAGTATCATCACCTTACTTTTGGCGTCGCTGTTCTTCAGCCTGTTGACACCGCTTGCGATAGCCAGCCCGATGGCGGTACCGTCATATTTTTTCGGTACTATCGTCACCTTGCGCAAGAATTGACGGAGTATGTCATAATCCAGCGTCAACGGCGCCTGCACGAACGTTTCCGACGCGAAAACCACCAATCCTATCCTGTCGTTCACCCTGTTATCTATGAAGTGCTCTGCCACCTTCTTAGCCGCTTCCAACCTGTTAGGTCTGAAATCTCGCGCCTCCATGCTGCTCGAAATATCCAATACGAGCATGATGTCGATCCCCTCGGTGGTCACCTCCTGATTCGTCACACCGGAACGGGGACGCGCGAACCCCACTATCAGCATCGTGATAGCGAGCATTCTCAACGCGAACGGAAGATGAACCTTGAGCGGCACGGCGCGCTTTTGGATTATACCGAAGATCGCCGTCTCGGAAAAGCGCAGCTTGCTCCTGTTAACATCGTTCCTGCGCAGATACCACACTAAATAAATTGGCACGGCTAACAATAGCCATAGGAACGATATGTTTTCAAATGTGATCATAATTATCCGCTGTTAAGACTGTAAAATAAGGAAGTTTGTTCTAAAAATCTAAGACTAAAATCCTAATGTTCCCCTCTATTAAGAGGGGTAAGCCGATCCGATAAAAATCTTATAGCCAAAGGCTGGGGTGTGTAAAGAGTCTGAAACGAAGCCTTAAATTGTATTTTCGGTCGAAAACTTACGACACCCCCCGTCTTTGATAATCTTCGATTATCAAATCCACCCCTCTTGGTAGAGGGGAATTTATCGATCTCTCCTTTTTGTGGAAAGTATAAAGGCGAAGTCCCAAATCAAGCGGGCGAGAGATTCCCTGACAACGTCGGTGGCTTCTTTATATTTACCATGATGCAGGTCAATCCAGACTAATTGGAACTAGGTAACAAAATTAAATTTATATGATATCATGTTCAACTAGATATTTCAAACCATCATCTTTCATCCAATAGAGCGGTATATCTTCGTCTGAAATATTATAAGAAATATAATTTAAATCCTTTAACTGATTTAAAAAATGCTTTACTCTTCCTTCATGCATGTTTAGCCTTTCAGCCAAGACTGAAGAATATACACCATTCTCATCATAATCGCTGATAAATGTTAGGATACTATCCTCGTCTTTGGATAATCTATTATCTAATCTAGATTGTTTGGCAGGGGTATTGCTAATACTATCATCTAACTTCTCACCCCAAGCATTTGGTACTTTCCCCTCCGAAAAATGAAAGAGTTCAATATGTCCACAATGATTACATACACATACTTTTGCTTTGCTATCGCCAAAAGATTCAAGTTTCATTTCCTGTAAGATTCTTGGTCCACTATAGCCTTTTGATTCGTATTCTCCTATGCCACATACCTTGCAAGACCGCTTAATATTATCCCCCATCACTTGTGCATCATTCCTCAACATATTTAAAGTTTTATCAATTTCTGTTAAAAATGCTTTTGCATTAGGAAGGCACTCATTTTCATCTTCAACAATAGTCTGTTCAAATAGCCGATTGGCTAGCCACATTTGACTATTACCTGGAAACATTTTTGTGAGGTCATATTCTTTTTTATCCCAATACCAATATGGAAGGCTTGGTATTCCTGATATCATGGTCAATATTAACTTTCCTAATTAAAATAACTCAAATGT
>JADFGO010000131.1 GCA_022567655.1 Candidatus Neomarinimicrobiota bacterium | reverse complement strand
TAGAGATTTAAAAAGAAGTTCTTTGATAAACGGAAAGTCTAAGCTTTCCAGAACTGACTCGGTGCAGACCTCATTTTTTGCCATACTTTTTCAGCAATTCGTCAATTTTCTTCTGCTACTCTTTTCCATCGAAATCAAGCCCCTTACCCTCTTTAAGTTTATCCAGCTGGTCCAAGCCTGGTATCCCGGCAGGTATTCCGGGAATCCCCCCGGCGCCTCCTCCCGTCATCGAACCGCCATAACCCTGAATGGTTTTTGAGATCTTATCCTGAAAAGAGAGCGCATCGGGAAACATCCCGTATATCCAGTCATAGACCATCGGAGCTATCCCTTTCATAGGAGTATAGAATTTGGATTTTTTCTCGAGGTTCTTTGAAAAATCTCCCGGTATGAATGATATTGCAAGTAAAACCGAACTGATAATAAAAGATGCTTTAAGCGCTCCGAACAGCGCGCCGCCGCCCCTGTCAACCCAACCGAGCATGCTGAATTCCATCAGTTTTTTGATCGCTCCGGCGATAAAACGAGCCGTCCCCGCCACAAGTACGAAAATCAGCAAAAAACTAACTCCGGCTGCTACATTCGGACCGAGATCAAATTGTTTCATTAAAATTCCCGTTCCCCCGCTGAAGTATTTCGCCGCCGCAAGAAACCCGCCGAACATACCGATGAGCTTGAAAACTTCAAGTATCAAACCCTTCATCAATCCCTTATACGCGAAGAAGCCGAGCGCTACAATGATAATGCCGTCTACAGATAGATTTTGCAAATTCCTCCCAAATTTTTAAACTCCGGAACTTTCTAAAAAATATGTGCTGCTCACTTCGCTTGCAAGCGAAAAGGGGAAATCGTTTCAAATTTATTTGACATTGTACATCGTTTTATCTAAATCAGTTCATTTTCCTGCCACCACAAATGACTTGAATAACAGTGCTAACATTACGCACATTATAGCTTATGAATCGCTGTATTTCACGCCTCGTAGTTTTGTTTCACATAATTATTAGTGCCACCACACTTACAACTCTGAAGGCACAAAGCCCGATAGTCCTCAGCGAAATCATGTTCAATCCATCCGGGAATGAGAATTATACCGAATTCATAGAAATTTATAATCGTGGCGGCTCCGAAGTAAACTTAACCGGATATTGGATAGGTGACGGCAATGACAGCGATAAGCTGATAGATGCCGGATGGGGAATAACCATATTGCCTCATCAATTCGCTGTCATACTCGATAACGGATATTTTGAAAATTCAACCGACTACGATTCTCTTATTCCGCCAGAGGCTCTAATACTCACAATTAACGGTAACACATTCGGATCACGCGGACTCCTAAACTCAGCTCCGGAAACCGTCACTCTTTTTAATCCGGATAGTATTCCGATCGCGGAATATACTTATTCAGTCGACAACGCTCAGGGAATTTCGGATGAAAAAATTAACTTATCACTGGGAGACGATGCAGATAATTGGGCTAACTCACTTGTTCCTTTCGGTACTCCAGGATTCAAGAACAGTGTTTCACCCTTTGAGATCGACTTAGCCTTGTCAAGTTTCTATACACAGCCTGAATTCCCTTTACAAGGAGAACCGTTCTCGCTTATTGTGGTCATCGAGAATCGAGGAATCCTTAGTGTGACCGGTTTTTCGCTCACACTGTTTGTTGATCTGGATAACGATTCTGCCCTATCTGCCGGAGATGAAATTTTATCAACCATGAATTTTTCAGATTCGATTGCCTCCGGTGATTCCCTTCTGTCAAGCGTCGAGATCACAGACTTTCAGTGGGGCGTTGTCAAGTTGGGAGCGATTGTCTCTCTCGACGGCGATGAAGATAGCTCTAATAACAGTGCATTTCGCGACATTTCATTCTTTTTCGATTCACAAGTTCTGGTCATAAATGAAATAATGTACGATCCGTTCACTGAAGGCGAAGCATTCTCTCCTCAATCCGAATATATGGAAATTTACAACAACTCTGCTCTGCCGATTAACCTGATCGGATGGTCGATTTCAGATGCCGACAGCTCCAACAAAAAAATGATCACTTCTCAAAATGCTCTGATTCAGTCCGGAGGTTTTTTTCTGCTGGCTGCCGATTCAAATCATTTTCAATATTTTGGAGCTGTTGAAAACACTATTATTTTCGACTCGAATTTCCCTCGTCTTAATAATGACGGGGATGATGTTTACCTTTTCAGTCCGTCCGGAGCGCTGATCGACAAGGTGTCATTCTCGCCCGGGGTAGCGGGTGGCAGAGGGGTCTCAGCAGAAAGGATCGATCCGCTCTTTGAGTCCAGTTCCAATGAAAATTGGTTAAGCTCCGTTGAACTGCTTGGAGGCACACCGGGCAGCCCCAACAGTATTTCACATGAGCTCCAGGGCATAGGCGCTGAACTGATACTGACTCCTAACCCTTTTTCACCTGATGGAGACGGAATGGACGATCAACTTAACATAGATTACACACTTCCTTCCCGTTCAGTCATAATGGATATTATAATATTTGATTCCGTAGGACGGAAAGTGCGCCGCCTCCTTACTTCAGCTACGGCAGGCTCTGAGGGCAGAATTGTTTGGGATGGACTTGATGACAGAGGAAGAAAACTGCCTATAGGAATTTATATTATCTATCTTGAGGCTACTTCCCCATCCGAAGGAAAAGTTTATACAGAAAAAGGTGTAGTTGTGCTCGCCCGAAAACTTTAATACTTATTCCACCTAAGCACTGTTTTTCAGGGATTTCGATCCATTCAAGCAACTTACTGTGTATACCCGATTCCGCTCGGTCATACCAGATCTTAGCGACGGATTAAGATTCAGAAATTTAATTTATTTCAACAGCACCATCTTCTTCGTCTGAACGAATTCGCCGGCTTGGAGGCGGTAGAAGTACATACCTGAAGCTATATTTGAAGCGTTCCAGGTTACCTGATGATGTCCAGCCGGCTGCTCTCCATCGACAAGCCGGGCTACCTCCTCACCGCGGAGGTTATAAATAATAAGCGATACTCCGCTCGCTTCCGGCAGGGCATATCTTATAGTTGTCTCCGGGTTGAACGGGTTCGGGTGGTTCTGCGACAGGGCGAACTCCGTCGGCAGTCCCGCTCTTTCATCGTCTACACCGGTGATAAAGTCTACAACTGTTGTGTCGCCGAGAGTCCAAATAATGTTATCATTCAGACGGGCGGACGCGAGAACGATCTCCGTCCGGGATGAACCACCGGGTATGCGTCTGAACACCAACTCCATGATGGAGTGGTCCCCTGCTACTCCAGCGCTCCCGACGAGGAAGAGCTCAGCCTCCCCGTCTATCGTTTGGTGAGCGGTCAGGAACCCTTCTGTTGCCAGCGTTGTGCGGACTTCGGTAAGCTCGAGCGCACCCGTGTCGTAAAGCACGTCGAACGAACCGGAGAAAACCTTATCACCGTCCATCAGTAATATGGGTAACACGACTTCGTTTCCACTCGCCTCGACCGTGCCGGGAACCGAAAGCTCTCCCGCAGCAAGCGGCGGCGGCGGACCTGACTCTGAGGGGAACAGGTCTATAGCGCCGACTACATGCTGCAATATCAGCGAAGCGTCCATCTCCGTCACCTCGTCGTTGTCCGAGACGTCCGCCTCAAACTCCTGCCACAGAGTGAAATCCAGTGTACCGGTCAGGAACCGCAGCACGAGCGAAGCGTCGAACGCCTGGACCGTGCCGTTGCTGTCGATGTCTCCGCCCGCCACAGCCAAAACGGCGCTGACCTCTTGGGAAAATTCACTTTCGTTCTTGCTGAAGTCAAAGGCTGAGAGGCGGTAGTAATACATCAGTCCTTTCACCACCACTGTATCTACGAAGTTCGTGTCTATTGTAACCTTATACGGCTCCGTGCCGGAGGGGTCGAAGCCGGATTCCACGCTTCTGTAGAGGGCGAAGTAATCGAAGTCCGCGTCGACTGGTGAGTCCCAAGTCAATTGTATGAAATCCTCCTCGGTAATTGAAGCCGATAATCCCGAAGGCGCGGCTGGCGCGAGGTTATCGACCGAGTAGCCGCTGCCCACATCGGAATCGTAGAACACGCCGGGGTTGTCGCTGATGTGAGCCGATACCAAGAAGTTATGTATCCCTGTTGTAGATGAACTCGAGTCGTAGAGAGTTGCCGCGGAGTAAGCGTATG
>JADFGO010000130.1 GCA_022567655.1 Candidatus Neomarinimicrobiota bacterium | reverse complement strand
GCGGGAATTGTTGGGAGCGGTTAGGAGATTCTTCCACAATAGAGACTTTCATTTCAGAACAGAGGATTTTGGCGCTCTATCCCTACTCGACAGATGTGAAAACGATCATCCATAATTTGAAATATCGCGACAAAACCCATCTCGCCGTCAATCTTGGCAATTCAATCGGAAAGATCATCAACGAAGATAAGAATATCCGTAATTGGGACCTTCTGATTCCGATTCCGCTTCATAAGGTGAAGCAGCGCTCGCGCGGCTTCAATCAGAGCGAACTTATTGCGGATGCGATCACTGAAGTATCCTCGATTGAAAAGGATAATTCAATCTTGATAAGACACCGATACACACGGAATCAAGCAGCATTGCCGATGAGAGAGCGAGCTGCGAACGTCAAGGGAGCTTTCAGCGTCGTTAATAATTTAAAAATTAAAGGTAAGAAAATTATTTTGGTGGATGATGTTATAACAACCGGCAGCACTATGTTAGAATGTATAAAAACGCTTAAAGAGGCAGGCGCAAAAGAGGTCGTGGCGCTCTCGGCTGCGCTCGCTGCATGAATATGACATCTGGTACGAAACTTCCCCTTAAGGGTACCGAATAGTGTGCGAGTCAGGATTCATCCTGACCGCAAGAACATGTCCTATTGGCGTCGGGGCACCGAAGGAGTTCCGAAGGAACAATCCCCAACCGCCACGATTACTTTATTTTAATAAAATCATCTTCCTCGTCTGGACAAAATCGCCTGCTTGGAGGCGGTAGAAGTAGATTCCGCTTGCCACGTTTGATGCATCCCATGTTACTTTGTAATATCCTGCTTGTTGGGTTTCACCAATGAGATGAGTCACTTCCTCTCCAATTAGGTTATACACTACGAGCGACACTTCCTCAGCTTTCGGGATAGAATATCTTATCACAGTCTCCGGATTAAACGGATTGGGAAAATTTTGACTTAAAGAGAAAGATCGCACTAATCCATTGGTTCCATCTCTCTCGTCTATGTCAACTGCTATAACAGAAACAGAGCCGTTCTGAATAACTGCAACCGGACTACCTTGATTGAAAAGCAGGGTATCTATCTTTAGCTCACTTGATTGATTTGGTACCGCACTTTCATCGACCACAAATTTGAGATATGACAGAACACCGATTCCAATAAGACTGTCCGCACCCGCCATTCCGGCCGAAATCCGCCCGGCAGAGATGTTGAACTCCAACTTCCAACCGGCGCTGTCAGGCAGTGTGACCCCATCTATAATTACTTCCAGTCCCTTAATGAGGCTCGTGTCATATGAAACCTCAAACTGGCTGGAAATAACGGCACCCCCTAATGGGGTTGTAATACTTAAAGGAATCAAAAGTGTGTCCCCTGCCGCAGCCACAGTGTCCGGCAACTGGACGTTTACCTGCGCAATGGAAATGACCGGCACTATTAAAAGTGCAAGAATTGATAGGAGTCTCTTGGAAACTGGCATCGGAAGAAGCACAGCATTCATCAGGTTTATTTGCCTACCTACCTGAGCAACAATAGCTTTCGCGTCTTAACGTAACGATTACCGCCATTGTCACCCAGAGATGCTGCAATAAGCCTGTAAAGGTAAATTCCGCTACTTACCTCTTTGCCGATGGAATTCTTTCCGTCCCATTTTACATCGTGGAATCCGATCGCATCCATCCCATCAACCAACTTGCGAACCAATCGCCCTTGTAAATCATATACGGTAAGGCTAACCGTTGAGGCGAAGGGTAATCCATAGCGGATTTTAGTCGTGGGATTGAATGGGTTGGGATAATTCTGTGACAAACTAAAACTCTCAGGCAGCCCAATTTCATCCCCAGCAGCAATCCCAGTCGTTGTTAACTGGATACGCACAGAACTGCCCTCGGATATTACGGGCTCTTCGTTCAATCGAATATCCGTCAGCATTACATCAGAGTCCTCGAAAGCTTCATCTTTTACCCTGAAGCGAACACTGAACAATGATCCTCCACCGGTAATTTCTTTCGTTCCGGCAAAAAGCAGGCGCAGTGTTCCCTCTTCATCTCGTTGGCTTACCATCGCCTCCCCGGTCAGATCGGAGGACATCACTTCCACCATCTCAAGAACATCGGAATCGTAATTGAGCGTAAAAGAACCGGAATAGATCCCTTCACCGTCTTCGAGAGATACATTCAGGTCAAAGGTTTCGCCCGGAATCGCTGTTACATCCTCCAAGACCAAATTTCCTATCGCAGGAAAGGCCCCTACTAATCCTGTCTCTATCGGAAAGGAATCGATTAAGCCCACAACAAACTGCAGTACGAGTGATGCGTCGAATTCAGTTATGAGACTATCACCGCTCACGTCAGCCACAGTTTCTTGTAAAGGAGTAAATTCAATGTAACCCAGTAAGAATTGGAAGATGAGCGCGGCGTCAAAAGCCTGAATCTCACCGTTCCGGCTCACATCGCCGAATGTTGTCCCCACTACAAGAGTACCCGGCTCTGTTCGAGCGAAGGGAATTCCTTCATTGAAAGTGACGCTGGAGATGTCCAATGCGAAAGAGTCACCGGGAGCTCCCCCTGAAGCGGCAAAAAAGAGATTCACAAGTGACCCGGCATTCGATAGGTCATTAGCGCCACTCATAGAAATTGATGTCTGACCGGGCACGGTGTTGTTCAGCGAAAGAGTCCAGCCCGATTGTCCGGGTAGCGTGGTGCTGTCTATAACAGCAGCAACCGCGGTGAGAGAAGAGTCGTGAGTCAGAACTAATTCTGCGGAAGTGACATTAAGATTTGACAGGTCTGAGACTGTCACAAATGATGGCACGAAGCTGGTATCACCGGATGCAATGATCCCGCTCGGAGCAGTAACCGTGGCTATCGGTCCCTTGAATATGAAAAGCCCGTTGGCTGCAAGTACATTTGTCGTTACATAGATCGTTCCATCATTCGATACAAAAACACTCCTTGCGTGTCTGTCAAAATCATAATTTCCAACACTAATCGGGGCGGTAGGATCCGAGACGTCAATAATTCGTATGCCGGACCATCCGTCCGCTATGTAAGCGAAATCTCCAAGTACTTGAACAGCCCATGCGAAACCCGGTGTATCATAAAATCCTACCTCGTTCGGAGAGCTGGGCACAGAAACGTCAATAATCCGTAAGCCGCTGTCCCCGTCAGCGACATAGGCGAAACTGCCTGTAACGAAGACACCACGTGAATTTCCGGGCGTGTTATAAAACCCTAACTCAGTAGGGCTACTAGGATCAACTACATTTATTATACGCAATCCGGACGTATCAGCGGCCATGTAGGCGGTGTTGCCAACAGTGAAAACATCCCACCCGGTAGAACCAATTCCCCCAAACACCCCGAAGGAAGACAATACAACGGGGCTGCTCGGAACTGACACATCCACTGTAATAAGTTGTGGACCATTGAGCCTACTGGCGATATAGGCAATATTACTAGAGACGAATACTCCCCTCCCGTCCTGGGGAACGGTACCTACCTGTAATGGATTAGAGGGAACCGAGACATCCACAATATAGAAGACCTGAGTGCTTAACACATATGCTAGGTTGCCGGCAACGTAAACGTCCTGAATCGCCGGGGCAGGAATGTCAACTGATCCTACCTTGAATGGATTGCCAGCATCCGATACGTCAACGATTAGAAGGCTATCCCGATTCGCATCCGCGATATAGGCATAATTACCATCAATGAAGACGCTCACTGCGTCTCCCGGGGTTATAAATTGACCCAGCAGCTCTACGTTCGTCCCCTGCGGGAATGCTGTTGAAAGTATAACCGTGTAAAATAGAATGAATCTAATTATAGAGTATAACACAATAGACCTCCAAGGTTTTGTATTCCTCCCCTCCTCACAGCCCATCTACCAATAGTGCATTATGATTACTAAATAAGTATTATTTATAAGATATGAATAATATCTGTATTGTCAAGATTTTAATCAGTGTGACTCATAGCGGAATGAATCCCTAAACTGAGACACTTTCTTCTTGTTGGAGGGATATTTCTAATGTTCTCTATTTGAATGCATTTTCAAATTCAATGGGCGAGTTTTATCTTATTACTTAGTGTAATCGCCTCTTATTTCAACAATACCATCTTCCTTGTCTGGACGAAATCGCCTGCAATTAAGCGGTATATGTACATACCGCTCGAAACAGGAACTCCAGCTT
>JADFGO010000129.1 GCA_022567655.1 Candidatus Neomarinimicrobiota bacterium | reverse complement strand
ATCGGGCGCAATATAGCTGAAGTCGCGGAGAGCGCCGGTTCCGGCGGGAATCAAACTTCTCGCGACCGATTCATCCGCCGGAAGTCCTTCTTCCGCCGAGCCGTCATTATACGCGCCGACTATTATATCATTAAAAGTTCCAATGTCGAGCAAGACGTCGTCTGATTTATTTACGATCTGATCCTTGACTGTTCCCATATTCTACCTCTCCTATACTTCGGCGAAAGTTTTGTCTGCTTCAAGCTCTTCGGCTTCTGCAATTAGCTCTCGCGGCACTTCAAATACGTCGCTGTATCCTCTCCTGACCGCTTTCAGGTTATCCTCCACTACTTGCTTTCCTTTACTCCCGAAATATTTGGTCAGGGAGCGTTTCACTCCTTCCATAAGTTTTTCTTCTGTGAGCTTTTTCCGCTCGACAAAAGGAGTTACCCTCAGGAAGATTCCCAGTAATACTATGCCCTGCATCCTTTGCTCTAATTCAGGTCTGGAGGCTACCTCCCTTGCTATAGTCACGGTATCCAATCCGAATAATCTGATGTTTCTATTCCTGATGATTTTCTTAGCCCAATCAGGGATCGTTTTCCAGAGGGATTCAGGGGAGTTTTTACTCGTTTGAACAAACGCTAAGCCGTCTTCAGCTAACCCGAACAACGGGTCTCCAAGGTTAAAGGCGTTCGTATCGTTCATCGGAACAAATTCCACGTGGTTCAACTCGGCATGAGTCAGTATCGGTTCATCGGAGATCGTCAGATAGTATGTTGTCGGCAGTCCCTTTTTTTCCGAACCGTATTTGGGATATGCCTGTACATTCATGTCGAACAGATCAGCGACGATCGTTGCGATAACCTTATTGGTCGTAACCGAACCGTAGCCTCCGACAGAATGTCCCCGCATCGAGAAGGAGCCGGGCGCTCTGACATCCGGATCAATCTTTCTTTCCAATGCCAACGGATGTTTGATGCCGAGTGTGAAGTAGTCTTTTACGCTCCCGTTTTTCATCGCCTCAAAGAGCGCAATCAAGTCTCCGGGACGCGTGTCCCTGCTTCCGAGGCCATACGTTCCTGAAACGATACGCGGGATTGTGTCAATTTTCGGGTATCCTTCCGCTCCCTGCATAGCGTCGGCAAACGCAGCTTTTATCTCTGTAGTCAGCGGATTCGATTGACCGAGAGGAATGTCGAGCCTTTCGAGTACTGCAACCCTTTTGGCGTTTTTTAACGCTTCGACTATTTCAGCTCCCGGAAACGGCCTGTACGACGTGATATTTAATATCCCGGCTTTTTTACCCTCATTCTTCTTCATCCAATCGATCGTAACTTTAGCAGTTTCAGACACCGAACCCATCGCAACGATGACCTCTTCCGCATCTTCAAGACCGTAACCGTCGACGAAATCATATTTTCGTCCGGTAAGTCTGTAGAACTCGTCCATTGAGTCTTTCAGGATTCCCGGAACTTTATCGTAGAAATGCCTTTGCGAGATCTTGCCCTTCATATATGAGTCCTGATTCTGAACAACCCCGCTCATCATCGGCTCATACGGATTCATATAGTTATTTAGTTTTTCCTTCGGATTGCCGATGTATTCTTTCATCATCACGGGCTCGTTGAGTAAAACATTCTCTATAGTGTGAGTCGTGAGGAATCCGTCCTGCACGTTCATAAAAGGTGTTTCACTCGCTTCGGCAGTCCGCCTGACTATGAGCGCGAGATCGCCCGCTTCCTGCGCGTTTCTCCCGAAGACTATCCCCCATCCTGTATCAGCGACAGCGATAACGTCGTCATGCCCCGCATGTACGTTCAGGGCTTGAGATGTCAACGCCCGTGCGCCTATGTGGAACACACACGGCAGGCGTTTACCGGATATCGTGAAGAGCACCTCTTTCATCAGAACCAGACCCTGTCCGGAGGTGAAATTGGTTACTCTGCCGCCGCTTAAAGCAACGCCTTCGCACGCCGATGCGGACGAATGTTCCGATTCAGGCTCTAAAAAGAACTGCGATTCTCCCCAAAGATTTTTATTTCCGTTTGCGATTGCCGCCTGATATCCCTGACCCATCGTCGTGGAAGAAGTTATCGGATATGCGCATCCCCCCTGCGTAATGTGAGAATCGACCCACACGACCGCACCGGCTCCGTCTGTGGTCGTGGATATCCCCGGAAACGGAAAACCGTTGCCTTTCATTTGGACATGCCCCTTCCCATGAACATATCTGAACAATATAAAGTTAAAAGACTAAATCCCGGTGTGAGGTTATGAGGTTGCATTATTCCCTATCATCTACTTTTTCCGTCTAATCGGAACACGGAATATATCCCCGTATCATAATAAAGTCAAGTGCAAAGGGGGGTTGAGGGTTGGGTTTCGATAGGAAACATATTGTCGTGGGTTATCCCGCAGCTGTAGGATGACCGCACTTAGAGTGTCATTCTGAGCGAAGCGAAGAATCTCGGAATTCAAAACTTTGAGATTCTTCGTCGCCCGGCTCAGCCGGACTCCTCAGAATGACAGCAACCGGATTTAGTCCCTATGTTTTCAACTTTGGAGAAAAAGACCTGTTCAGTATTGTCACGGGATGAATCGAGGGCAGGTCGGTGCCCTGCGAGATTTGCAGCTGACAGGTGCCGGTGCCCGTTAACACATAATCAGCCGAACTCTTCCGTATCTCTCTGAACAAAGGCTCGCCCATTTTCATCGAGAGATCGAAGTTTTCGACCTTATATCCGAACGTACCCGCAATACCGCAGCAGGCTTTTTCAACCTGAATCAATTCCATCTCCGGGATTTTTCCGAGGAGCTGTGAGATATCATAACCGGTATTCTGCGCCCTGTGCTGACACGGTTGATGATACACGACTTTTTTATTGATGGGACTCCATTCACCGTCAAAAGCGTCCAAAGCGTCGAGCTCCCCGAGGTACTCGTATAAATCCACAACCGCCGAAGCGACTTCCTCGGCTTCTTTGCTCCTTACCAGTTCGGGCAGCTCGAATTTCATGGCGAACCCGCACGAACCGGAAGATGTGATAATCTTCATCCCTCTTCTGACATAAGGGAGTAACAATTCCACGTTTTGTTTTGCATCCTCCACTGCCGCTTCTCTAAGACCGAGCGACAAACGTGCGGCTCCGCAGCAGCGCCAATCGGGCATCCTGGCTTTCACCCCGAGCTTTTCCAGCAGCCTTACGGTCGACTTGAGCTCTCCCCTGGGGTCTGAATAATGCGCGTGACATCCTGCGAAATACACTACTTCATCTCTTTCGCCTTTTAGTATATAAGGAAACGTATTACTCTGAATAGAGCCGCGTCTGAATTTTTGAATCTTTCGTTCCGGATGGATCCCCGCCAGCTTCGTCAGAGGTTTTCTGAATATTCTTGAATTAAGAAAGATATTCGAGAGCGGACTCAAATAGGCTGAGAGTTCCGACAGCTGTTTCGTCGCCCCGAGCATCCGTCCCCCCAGCGTCGACCCTTTCTGGGAGACGTAATACGCCCGCGCCTCCTGCGCCAGACCGGGTATGTTTACTTCGGTCGGGCACTCCACAAGGCACAGCTTACAATTTACGCACTCGTCAATTACCGAATTGAATTCAGGGGTTAACAGCGACTCAGCGGATAACTTCCCTGAAAGCACACCCCGAAACAGGTTCGCCTTCGCCCGGGCGGTGGACGATTCATCATTAGTTGCCACCGAAACCGGGCAGTATTGAATACAGGTTCCGCATCCGTGGCAGAGCTCCGCGGTCGAGTTCCATCTCTCCTCATTGAGAAACGTGCCTGTTTCGGTCACCGTGTATCCCGCGCCGTACCTTAGGTTTTCAGAAACACTCTGCGGGGAGTCGGAAACTATCTTACCCGGATTCATGATGTTATCGGGGTCGAAGAGACTCTTTATCTTCTCGAAGAGAGGATACAATTCAGGGAAGAAATCTCTCATATACGGCGTGCGGGCGAGTCCGTCGGCATGCTCACCGGTCATCGTTCCGTTCATCTCCCTCACCACTTCATGACAACGCTCCGCTATGACCGTCATCTTATCAACGTCAGCCTTGTCTCTTAAATCGAGCATCGGACGGATATGAAGATTCCCGTTGCCCGCATGACCGTACGCCGTGCCGGCGACTCCTTCCGATTGGAATATCTCCGTTACCTTCTTCAAATAATCACCTACCTGAGAGTAATGCACCGTGCCGTCCTCAGCGAAGGGAA
>JADFGO010000128.1 GCA_022567655.1 Candidatus Neomarinimicrobiota bacterium | reverse complement strand
CAGGAGGGAGGGGTCAAAGAAGGAAGAAAAAGGAGAAGGATAATGTATCTGACAATCGGTTTTGACCACAGGATAGTTGATGGCGCCGATGGAGCGAAATTTCTTGAACGAGTTTCATCAATATTATCCGAATTTGATCCGATGACGGGTATCTGATTTGCCTGTTCTGACTTACAGAACATCACATAATCACGTAGCGAGACCCGACTGGCTTAAGGTTCGTCTGCCTTCGGGCGAGGGGTACACCCGAACCAAACGGATAGTGGAGGAATCAGATCTAAACACGGTTTGTGAAGACGCACGCTGCCCGAACATGGCTGAGTGCTGGGGGAGCGGAACGGCAACGTTTATGATACTCGGGGATATCTGCACGAGGTCGTGCGGGTTTTGTAACGTGAAAACAGGAAAACCGACGACCCTTGACCTTGACGAGCCGCGACGGGTTGCCGAAGCTGTAAGGAGAATGGGACTGAATTATGCTGTGATCACCTCCGTTAACAGAGATGAGCTTCCCGACGGGGGGGCAGAAATATTTGCCGAAACTATCAGTAAGGTCAGGGAACTCTCACCCGGAATCAGAGTTGAGGTGCTGATACCGGACTTCAAGGGGGATCATAAAGCGCTCCTGACCGTATTAAATGCCCGGCCGGACGTCTTGAACCACAATATCGAGACCGTACCGAGACTTTACCGCAAGGTAAGACCGCAGGCGAATTACAGGCAGTCTCTCGAATTGATAAAAAGAGCGAAAAATTTCGGCGCTGTGACAAAAAGCGGTATGATGGTCGGATTGGGCGAGAGATTCGACGAAATTTTGGAAGTAATCAGCGATCTAAAATCACACGGTTGTGATATACTGACTGTTGGTCAGTATTTACAGCCCTCGAAGAGGCATCTGCCGGTAGAAAGATTCGTTCATCCGCTTGAATTCGCCGAACTCAAAGCCTATGGTCTCATATCGGGTTTCGCGACGGTCGAATCGGGACCTCTTGTCCGTTCTTCATATCACGCAGAAAACGCAAGCGCAAATTTTGCATAAATCAAAGACCTATAAGTAGATTCTTTTCTAAAGCCGGTTATGACAGAGCTCAAACGAACTATAAAGTCAATCGCTACCGAGGTAGGTTTTACGCATTTCGGGGTATCGGGTGCCCAGCCCCTCGATAAAGAAGGGCAAATATTAAAAGAGTGGATTGACCACGGTTTTCACGGCAGTATGAAATGGATGGAGAAAAAATTTGATTGGAGGACGAATCCCGAATCATATTTTCCCGGAACAAGATCTATAATTTCTTTGGGCGTTAATTATTACACATCGAACAGGCATTCCGGCGCCAAAAATATGGGTAAGATATCGAATTATGCCTGGGGTGAAGACTATCATGACGTTCTCGGCGAGAAGTTGAGAAGAATGACCGGGAAATTGGAGAAATTGTATCCGCATGCTAAGTTCAAATCGTGCTGCGATACGGCTCCGGTTATGGAAAAAGCCTTAGCGGTCAGGGCGGGGATCGGCTGGATAGGTAAAAACACTAATTTGCTGACAAAAGAGACGGGGTCGTGGCTTTTTCTCGCTGAAATATTCACAGATTTAGAATTAGAATCGGATCTCCCTGTTCCGGATTTTTGCGGTAGTTGTACACTCTGTCTGGATAACTGTCCGACAAACGCTTTAGTTGAACCATATATATTAGACTCGAATTTATGTATTTCCTATCTCACGATCGAGCACAAAGGCGAATTCGATGAAAATACGCCGAGTTTGAATGGCTGGATTTACGGGTGTGACATCTGCCAGGAAGTCTGCCCATGGAATAATTTTCAGACAGAAACGGATGAATACGCATTTCAACCATCAGAATTGGGGACGGAACTCGACGTTGAATTTGCAAGCACTATTTCTGACGACGAGTTCAGAGCCGAATTTAAAGGTTCCCCCATTAAAAGAACCAAAGCTGAGGGTTTGAGAAGGAATGCGGGACATTTGTAAGCAGAATCAGAGTGTCTGACAAAAGTCAATTTTAGGCGAAGGGGGGGTGTAAGTTAGAAACCTGAGCGATCGAAATCGAAATAATTAGTGCTATTCTTATGCCGCATTGATTACTTTGAATCGGTAGGTTTATTATTATCGAAATGAAAGACTCATTTGATCTATCCTAAATACAAATACGTAATAGCCGGAATCGACCTTGTTCTCATACTCTTGTCGTATGCGGTCGCTTTTAATCTCAGGTTTGGCGGGAGCTCAAACGTATTCAGGCTTAACGGGTATGAATTCATAATAGTTCTGATAATCGTGATGATCTTAGGAGTCGCGCACCTATTCATATTTCAATCGCTCAATCTGTACAAGATAAACATTCTGCTTGATTTTTTTCCGCAGATATCCTTGATAATTAAGGGCTTAGCAATAGGAACTATCCTTGTAATAATCGTACAGTTCGTTATAAAATACTCCTTCGTTTTTGAAAGCAGACTTCTATTTATATATTATGCAATAACAGTGACAGGATCTCTTATAGTCGTCAGGACGCTGATATTCCGGTCAATATTCATTTATTTTGCCAATAAGGGAATGTATTCGAGAAACGTTGCGATCATCGGGACAAAGAAAAATGCAAAAATGATAGCTGCCGGCTTAGTTACGAAAGTGATTTACGGGATGTCCATCAAAGGTTTTATAGGCGACAGCGGCGAGGTTGGAGAGAAGATATTTCAGGATTTGGCCTTGTTAGGAAAGATGAACGATTTAGAGTCAACAGTCACAGAATATAACATCGACGAACTGATTATAGCTCCCGATGACATAAATTACGGGGAACTTATCAGCTTAATCGAGCGTTGTCAAAGAACAGAAATTGCCATACAGGTTGTCAGCGAATTGTATAGAATAATACCGGATAAATTAGCAGTAGAAAAGTACTCGGACATCCCGCTTGTGCGGATGCACGGGTCATCACATACAAGGTTATGGACTAAATTTCGGAGAACTTTTGATTTTCTGGCTTCTGCTGCTATAATCATTTTAATTTCACCCTTACTCATAGCGATCATGATTGCAATAAAACTGACTTCGCGGGGCTCCTTGATTTATAAGCAGCGGCGTATCGGTAAAGATGGTAATGAATTTACATTCTATAAATTCAGGACGATGTTCGTGGGAAGCGATAAGGATGATTCGAGAACAGAAGTGATGAAAAATTTTATTAAGGGGAGCGGAGAAGTTGATGGAGGTTCCAAAAAGATCGTTGACGAATCTAAATTCACGGTTGTAGGTAAGTTATTGAGAAGAACGAGCTTAGATGAGCTGCCGCAGTTTTTCAACGTGTTAGCGGGGGACATGGCGGTAGTAGGACCCCGGCCGTGCTTGCCTTACGAGTATGAGCATTATGATGAATGGCAGAAAAAGAGAAATGAGGTTCTGCCGGGAATTACCGGGCTCTGGCAAGTTTCCGGTAGAAGTGAGGTAGCTCATAACGAAATGATAGTGATGGATTTATATTACATCAGAAATTCATCGCCATGGTTTGATTTACTGCTTATTTTTAAGACAATTATGATAATGATCAATGGCAGAGGCGGCGGATAGGGCATAGGTAATAATTTAGTTGCAAATTTGTTAATGTAGATTACATTACGTTTCGCAAATATCTCAGGGAGGGATGGAATATATGATAAAAGTCGGGGTTATCGGGTTTGGATACTGGGGGCCGAATATTGCCCGTAATTTTGATGAGAATCCGGATTTGAAACTGGTCGGGATCGCGGAACTCGGAGAGCAAAGAAGAGCCGTCGCAAGGACAAAGTATCCCAATGTACCGCTGTATACCGATGCTAAGTCACTCCTCAGGGAATCAAGTATTGATGCCGTAGCGATCATCACGCCTGTCTCCACTCATTATGAACTTGCCAAAGAGGCGTTAGAAGCCGGTAAGCATGTATTAATCGAAAAACCGATGACGAGCTCCGTCTCCGAAGCCGAGAAACTATTAAACCTCGCCGCTAAGAAAAACTTAACGCTTATGGTCGACCATACTTTCGTATACTCGGCCGCTGTTCAGAAAATAAAGGAAACGCTCGATGCTAACGGTCTCGGCGACCTTTACTATTTTGATTCTGTGAGGATTAACTTAGGACTTTTCCAGCAAGACGTTAACGTTGTCTGGGATTTAGCGCCGCACGACATATCTATTATGCAGCATCTGCTTAACAGCAAAAAAGTTAAATCGGTATTCGCTCACGGAGCAAGCCATACGCCTTCCGGCATCGAAAATATTGCC
>JADFGO010000127.1 GCA_022567655.1 Candidatus Neomarinimicrobiota bacterium | reverse complement strand
ATCCGTTTATATCAACGAAACCGCTGCCTGATTCTGTCAGTTCTCTGTTTATGACCAGGCTCTTTGCGTTCGTAGCAACGAACGGGAGCGTGTTAGCGAAGAGGTCAACCGTGAGGATGTGCTTCGCCACGCCCTGTATGAGCTGGTCCTGAGTGAGTAGCGCTGCTTGCGCCATAGTTAATGATGCCATATTTATTTATCCCAATCTGGAATTATACCCCCGTGCCACAACCTCCCCTTGCTGCGCATGTCGGCTTCCATCTTTTGGAATTCGCCGCTTTGAAAGACACCCCGAACATCTGTAGGGGTGACACCGCCGTCTGCCGGCGTAGCCCGTCCTCCCGTCCCGCCGGAACCGCGGTTCCCGGATGGGTTGACGTAGTGAGGGCGTTCTGATAAATAACCCTCGATAAAAGTTTTAAGGTCCATCGGCTTCCCGCCGTCTGATAAGAGCGGTTCGCCAGTGTTCGGATTGACGGGAACAACCGTTCCGTCTCCGTCAAGTCCGACGAGCTTGTTCGAGTGAAGTATGAGCCATACGTCGTTCGGCACGATCACGTTAGCCTGTGAAAGGGCAGTGACCACTTCGTTCTGCATGACGGAGACGCGACTTGCCTCCCGCAGCCTCTCAAGCTCCGACTTGACCTTGTTTGTTTCTTCCGACTGCTTCTCTATTGCGAGCTGATAATCCGCCTTGATTTTCTCTTCTCTCTCTTTCAAGTCCTCCGGCAAGTCGCTTTTATCATTCAACCGGGAATCAAATTCTTCTTTCTGTTTATTCAGTTCCGCTTGATGCTCCTCGTTGAGTTTCTTCTCCTGCCGGCTGAGCCGTGAGGCTATCACCTCATCGAACTGTTCCTGCGACATGCTGATGAGATTCTCCTGCTTTTCGGACTTCCCCCCTCCGCTCCCGCCTCCTTCAGGGCTCTGCCTGAGTATATTCACTGTTTTCTCTCCATATGGATGCTATTCTATTGAAACACAAATTGGTCAGGGTGGCGATGCCACTTATTTGTGTCCCCTCTTTTTTCCGATCCGACTTCTTGCCCGTCAAACCGATGCCGGCTGGCCAGACGGGCGGGCTGGTTGAGAGGGGCGGTTTCCTGCTAACTCCTCCATTGAGGGAGGTGTCCGGCTAAGCCGGAAGACGGGGTGTGTTATAAACTTTTACCTTTAAACTGAGACATAATTCGAAATCTGGTTAGACCGAATTATTTTCCCTGTGCAGCGTTATCAGTGAAATCTGCGGCGGCACTCCGATGCGTATCGGCGGTCCCCAATAACCCACGCCGGTGCAGACATAAATATCCATGCCTTTATACTTATGTACCCCCTTCAGAAACGGCTGTTGAAGCGAAACGATGTAATTCCACGGGTAAAACTGACCTCCATGTGTGTGCCCGGAGATCTGTAGGTCGAAACCCGCCTCAGCCGCTTTGAAAACGTTTTTCGGCTGATGTGCGAGGAGTATTTTATATAAGCCGTCCGGAGTTCCTTCGATGGCTTTGATGGGATCTGTCGCATTCTCCGGGTCCATCCGTATTGATTCGATGTCGGTGACTCCGGCGAGCACGATCTGTTTTTCCCCCCTGTTGATGAGTATATGCTCGTTGTTGAGTACCCTGAATCCGAGTTCATTGCCAATGTGTTCAACCCACGGCTTTACTCCGGAGTAGTATTCATGATTACCGGTTACGAAGTACTTTCCATGCGGCGCTTCGAGCTCTTTGAGGGGAGCGACGTCTTCTGCGAGGTTCCGAACCGAACCGTCGGCAAGGTCGCCCGTCAACGCTATCAGGTCAGGCTTTATCCCGTCAACTCTGCTTACTATCCGCCTCACAAAATCGCGTTTGATTGTGGGACCTACATGAATATCGCTTATCTGCAGTATCGAGAATCCGTCGAACTCTTCAGGCAGATTTTTTATCCTGAAATCGATGTTCTTGATCCTGAAACGACTTCGTGCCGTGTAAAATCCCCACCCTGTGTATAATCCGGTGAAACCGACTATACCGGCATTAACCATGTTTATTATAAATCGCCTGCGCTCCGGATTCATGGCAGCGACGGTGACGGGTTCCGCTCCGAGGAGTTCACGCGCAATTGAGATACCCTTATCGCCGAGCAGGTAAATCAACCACAGGATATCTCGTGTGATAAATAGAACGAAAAGTATTGAAAATAAAGCGAGTCCCGCGTATCCGAACCGCGCCATCCGGTCGACCCACTCCGAATCGATTCTGCTGAACCAGAATACGAATCGCAACGGAATAGCGAGCCAGAAGAGAAATATCAATCCCCAGACGGCGACATTCCAGGGAGGCGTCAGCTCGGCAGGAACCATGATGCGCCAGCCGACATAACCGTACATCAGTCCGAGTATGCTTGAAAATATCAGGATGAACGCCACTTTTTCTGTTCCTCTTTACTCTCTCATTTTAATCGGGTAATCAGTAAAGATACGATTCTCAAAGTTAATCCAAAATTGATTTTCCTTAAAATCCCCTCTAATAAGAGGGGTGGATTCGATACTCGTTAGAGTTGAGAAGACGGGGTGTGTAAAGAGCTTACGTCATTGCGAGAAGGAGTGTAACGACGACGCGGCAATCTCGCGACACACCCCAGCCTTTTCTTTATAAGATTTTTAAAGGATCGGCTTCCCCTCTTGATAGAGGGGATCAAACGGGTGCGGATTAGGGCTTGCCCTGACCGCACATCAACTCTCTCCTCCCTCGAGGGAGGTGGTTGAACCGAAGGTGAAACCGGAGGGTGTGATTTAGCGATGATCGAAGGATTACATCCCCCACTCCTGCGGAGCACCCCCTTCAAAGGGGGAGAAAATGGATCCCCCTCTAATAAGAGTGGTGTTCCGAAGGTCGCGAAGGACTCCTTTGGAGGAATCTCCCCTAATCCTTATATAGAACCATAATATGTGATTTGCATCAACACTCTCACTCCCTGAATCATTATAATTATAGCGCAGACGTAGGAGGGGACAAAGATGAAACACCATCTGAATTTTATTGAACTGCTTGTCCTTGCGAACAAAGGAAGCTTCCTCAATGCATTCCCGGAGTCGGACAACGGTAAGAATATCAAGTCGTTAATCTCCGAAGCCGAAAAACATCTGATGATCTGTGCTGAGTGTACGGTAAAACTCACTAAAGGCGATCAGCATTTTTATAACAGTGCTAACAGGGGAATCTCCTGAGCGATCAGGCAGAGTGAAAAGTTTCTAAAAGGCCGGAGCCTCACACGTTCCTTTGGTCGAGGTAACCGCCCCCTACCCCGCGATTTCCTCCTCGATATCCGTTAAGTTTGCGTAAAAATGAATCAATTATTTGTGAGGACCGATCCAAAAAAGTGAAAGAGTTCCTTTATGGAGAACTCCCAATGCTCTGAACTTATAATTCACTCTAAATTGATATTCGTTCTTGGAACCTTTTAATTTCTTGAAATCAAGTGATGGATGTGAGGGATCGTCTTCTAACAACTTAATTTGTTTTAGTGATTTTACTTTGAGTTGTGGGGATAGATTTGAATAAAGTTTTTCGAAACGCTTGGTAGTTTCGACCCTCATTTACAAGGTTGATAGGTGGTCTACTGCCTCTTGTGCATTTTTGAATTTATTGACTTTACCGTCTTCAACATCCTTCTTACCTTGCTGTCTGATCGACTTCATTTCTTTGGTATTGTACCATTCCTCTTCATTTTCTACAGGTGTTAGTATAATCTTCTTTCCCCGAGTACTCATTATGAAGTGGCTTTTCGGTTCAATACCTTGTGATTCCCTTATCTTGGAAGGAATAGTGATGGAACCTTTAGACGTAACTGCCACGATATTTTCTGTCATTTATCTGCTCCCATTATACCCATAATATAATATTATGGTAACATTTGTCAAGGATTACGCACACGATCGACTTACCCGCGTGTTATACGCTGTTATAACGTTACAGTTTCATTATCGGTCTACTAAAGGTAAAAGCTTATGTCATGCGAGATAAATTTTGCACCCCCTACCCCGCTATTTCCTCCTCGATATCTCTGGCTGTTTCTTCATCTATCTTAGGCAGCGCCTTTTTCGCGAGCCGTTTCATCAGCTCCGCTTCGAACGTCGGCGATATCTGTAGGCTTTTGAGATTGACGGCGTCCTCTATCTCTTTTTCGAGAGATTTCATGTCAAACTCGTCAGGGTAATCGACAGTGAAAGTAGCATCAGACATCCCCTGCCATTTCAACCAGAGCCTGACGGCGTTCCGTTCCGCTTCCTCGAAATTATCTGCTTTTTCGGCGAGAACCGTTGA
>JADFGO010000126.1 GCA_022567655.1 Candidatus Neomarinimicrobiota bacterium | reverse complement strand
GGCAGTTTTGTTTCCGCCGAGATGTAGGGAACAAAAGTGGAAATCCCGGAACCGCCTTGATTTGAATCGCTTTGTGAACTCATCCAATCCTCCGCTGTTTAAATTACCTTAATAGTGCTATGATACCCGGAAAAGAGATTCTCTCTTTTTGAACGCATAGCCAAGCACTTTACACAAATATTAAAGGTTCGGTAATTATACGGTACTCCCCTTAACAAGTCAAGTACTCATGAAATCACAGATCATCCGGTGGGAGGGAAATTTTTATCTCTCTCCCTTTGAAGGGCGTGTCCGCCCCGAAGGGTCGGGACAGACGAGGGATGTGATTGTTCGGATTTCTTCATAATTCATCGAGTAGGATAAATCACACCCTCTCCCGAAACAGAATCGGGATAAACTTCCACCTCCCTCGAGGGAGGAGATATCGCGATTCCCTCTTCGATGGGATATGTGGCGCAGTCACCGGAGGTGCCTGCGTTGTTCTGCTGTGGATAAATCGCCTACCCCGCCAACTGTGGTGACATCGAAACCAGTGTCAGTAGGGACAATTCATGAATTGTCCCTACACGAATCCCATCTCTTATGGGATATGTAGGGACGGTTCCGGAGGAGTTCCTTTGGAACACCCCTCTCAAAAAGGGATTCCTAATACTCTCCCCTTGAGGGGAGCATCCGCCGGCGGGCGGAGGAGGGGTGTTATTGTTCTGTCATAGTTAATTGGCGTTTTGAATGATGAAGAATTCGTCTCATTATGACAATCAGCTGCCACTTAATATTATCAGCAAAAAAAGAATCGACGGGAAAAATATCTGGTAAAGTGCTGGATTTATACGGTTTATGAGACATAATCAGGGAATTAATAATTCATTGGCATATAAATTGCCCCTATTATCAGTGATGAGAGCCGGTAAATGTGAGGAAAATATTAAACTTTTTGCAATAAGTTGCGTTATAAGGTAGTAGAGAGGAAATGAAATGGTAACTGCGTTAAGACATAGAGAAGATAACTGGACACTTCCACACCAACTGCATGAATCCGAAGCAGAAGTTTTAGAGTATCTTATATGTGACGAATGTGGTACTTACTGGAGCCCGGATCCAAAGGACTATCCCTGGCTTAATAATGAAGACCATATAAGCTGCAGCTGCGGAACGATACTGTGCAAAAAGGGCGATTTAATTTAAGTTGAATCTCTTTGTGGAAGTCTAATTTGATAATCAGATAATTATATTAATTATCAGGCTGTGCTATAGCCTGTTTACATAAAATGCCCCGTTTATAACGGGGTATATTTTTTTATCCTTTATTTATCTTCTCGTTCAATTTAACTATCTTTTTTTGAATCTTCGAAATGTCTTTGTAGGACGGATATTTTTGAATAATTTTTTGAAGTGTAACAACTGCGGCGTTTAAATTTTTCAGTTTCTTTTCCTGAAGCTGTGCGGCTTTTATCAGCAATTCCACCGCTTTTTTGTATCGAGGGAATTTTTCATGCACTGAGACGTAATCGGCTATGGCTTTATTCACGTCTTTTTGTTTGCTCTCGGCTACCTTACCGGCAGCCTCCAACGCTTCGCCTCCTCTCGGATCATCGGGATACTTGGATGTCACAAGATGATAGAACCTTCTTGCGCCGTTATAGTCTTTCACTTTGTCGGTCAGCACCTTAGCTCCTTGAAACAGCGCCTCGACGGGTAAATCACTGTCAGGGTACTCATCGACAATTCTCTTGAAAGTTCTGACGGCTTCGGAGTGATCCTTGAGTTTCTTAGTCTGAACCGTAGCCGCATTGAACAGCGCTGTGGCGGAAACGGAATGTGTAGGATATTTTTCTACTATAGATAAATAATTAGACACTGCTTCGGTGTGTCTACCTAATTTTTCCGTTTGAACCCTTGCCTGAAGATAGAGCGCATCGGGAACGAGCGGACTGTCCGGATAACCGATAACCACCTTTCGGGCGAGAGAGGCGGATTCTTTTTTATTTCCGAGCCGTTCGTGCAATCCCGCTTGCCACAGGGCAATTTGGGGTTGCCTTTCGTCGTTTGGAAGAATACTGTTAAAATATCGGACTTCATTCAATATCCATTTATTTAAATACTTAAGCTCGAGATTATAAATAGTTTGGATGTAGTCGAAGTACTTAGCCGGATACGATTTTTCCTGAAGCGGCAGCGCTGCTATTCTTGTAAGTTCCTCCTGTTTTATCTTAATTTTTTTGTCAATTTTACCGGAAATAAGATTTATAAGACTCGCTCTTGCGTCGTCACCTTTAGGAGAAGATGGATATAGATAAATAAATTTTACATAAGACGCCAGCGCCTCATACTTCTTTTTCTTTTCCTCATACAACTGAGCGAGTTTCAATTGAAGATCTTCCGAACGTCTTCCTGACCAGTAAAGCCGCGTATAATTTTCTATCTCCAGAACAACGTCATCGAATAGATCCTTCTCGTTTAATTCTTTCAACTCCATGATGAAGAGGTGATAGTTTTTGGCATTATCCGAATCGGAAGATTTTGAAGAGGACATCTTAGACATAATAGATAACTTCAGGCTTTCTTTTTCTTTTTCAAATTTGCCGGTAAGGTCGGCGGTGACCGCCGCTCTGAGGGAATCTTGTTTGTGGATCTGTTCTTCGGTAAGCGAAAGAGTAATAGAATCTATAATTGTTTTATGGAGTTTCTCAATAGAATCGATCCGGGATTCATAAAAATTAATAATTGAATCCTCCCGCGCGGAAAAATCAGATGTTAATTCGGTTCTAAGAGGATCGAGATCATTGGATAATCCTTCATTCGATATACCGGGCGAGACCGCTTGAACGGAGTCCGATTCCTGCCCGAAAGAAACCAGAGGCATAAATATAATTATTAATGAAACCATAAGAGTTGTAACATTAAACATCTCAATCCCCTTAAAGGGTTAAAATTTTGTTCTACTGTCGAATGAATACCGGGTCATTTTCGCTTTCTTGCAATCTGCAGGGACATATATTAATGTCTATAATATTAATTAACAATATTTAGATGGTCAATATTGTCCGTTCGTACCCTATCAGCTATTGATTTGGATTTTCCGATCATTGTTTTAATTTTGATACATGTATCGCGCTGTTTTTTTTGTGCTAACCTTTATGCTCTTGAATCCGGCTTTGCTCCAAAGTCAGTCCGGTAGGATTCTTATGGATGGAGAATTTTCTGATTGGGACGAGGTTTCCTATCTGTACGAGGATATTGTCGGTGACGTTGCTGCAGGGGGAGTGGATTTCGGTGGGCTTAAGATTCTGAACGATGAGACCTTTCTCTATTTATACATAGAACTCAACTTCGAAATAAATCTCCAGAGCTTCCTTAACTCAACCCTTTATCTTGATACCGACAATAACAGCGCCACGGGACTCGCTATTGGTAGTATAGGCGCTGAATTGACATGGAATTTCGCAGCAAAAAGCGGCATGTTCTACACAGGGAATAACAGCACGGTGATAGGACACTCCGATATCAGGATAAGAACCTTCCCGACCGTCAGCTCCGAAATATTCGAAATCTCCATAGGTCTGGATTCAAAGCCTGACGGGTTGAATGATCTGTTTACAGGGAACACAATCTCAGTTCTCTTTGAGGACGCCGATAACTTCGACATGCTTCCCGATTTCGGCGTTAATTTAGTTTACACCATTCAACCGGTGGATTTAGAGCCGATAATGCCGATACGGATATCCTCCACCGATTTTTCGCACCTGAGGTTTCTGACGTGGAACGTTCATGGGGACGATTTGTTCGATCCGAATTTATTTGACGAATATGATAGAATCCTCAGCGCCCTGAATCCGGAAATTATTGCTTTTCAGGAAATATATTCACACAGCTCAGCTGATTTGAAGGAACTGATGGAATCGATCTTACCGTCGGGAGACGGAGAAGAATGGTTTACGCTCATTGATGAAAACGATATCGCTCTCGCAAGCAGGTACGAAATTCTGGATTCATGGCTTCCTAACAGTCCTAACAGAGCCTTTCTTATAAAATTAAAACCGACGTATGCAAAAGACCTTCTCGTGATCGGCGCACATACTCCCTGTTGTGCGAATGATGCGGGCAGACAAAATGATATTGACGGTATAATGGCGTTTCTCAGAGACGCTTTCCTGCCGGGTGGAGTAATTTACTTGGAAGAGGATACACCCGTTATCTTAGCCGGTGATTTTAACTTGGTAGGAGAGAGGAGTCAGTTAGAGACTTTGCTGACAGGCGATATTTCGGACAATTCGAAATGGGGGAGTGACTTTTCACCTGATTGGGACGGCACGAACCTGTCGGATGCGATTCCAAGGCATACAGACCTTCTTCAAACTTACACATGGCAGAACGATAATAGCCCTTTCAGTCCGGGCAGGCTCGATTTCATTATTTATACCGACAGCGCAATCAAATTAGAAAAAAGTTTCGTTCTCCGGACGGATGAACTGAGTGCCGATACGCTGAATGCGTACGGGCTGGTTGCGAGTGATACCCGACTT
>JADFGO010000125.1 GCA_022567655.1 Candidatus Neomarinimicrobiota bacterium | reverse complement strand
CCCACTTTATCCCTAATATTCTCGACAGCCGCCGGCTCGGTCAAATCCTGACCGATTACAAGAGTTTTGACGCCATAACTCTCCTCTATCTCCCGGGCGATTTCTTCCATATTATGTACCCGCCGCGCGACGAGTATGACGTTCATTCCTTTCTCTGCAAGCTGCCGGGCGAAGTCCGCGCCTAATCCTGAAGAAGCGCCCGTCACGAGCGCCCATTTGCCGTATCTTACCGTCCAATTCTTATCCAACTCCCTCCTTCAAATTTTATGTTGCTGCAATACTCGATTATTTTTTGAAACTTTCAGCCCGAAACACTGACTAAGCATTAGTATTTATGAGGTTAAATAAATCGAATTATTGGAACAAAGATACTGAATTCACACGGGCATATAAAGGATAAAATATGAACAGATCCAACGTCGGCAAAATGATTCGAAAATGGCATCGAAAATTAGGAGTATTTATCGGCATTCAACTCCTCAGTCGGCAGGAGCGGCCGGAGGCTATTTAAGGAGCAGTAGCTTTCTGGTGCTCCTTTCCCCTTCAGTTTCAAAAGTGTAAAAATAAACTCCCGAAGCAAATCGGGATGCATCCCACTCGATCGAATAGCTGCCGGAATTCGTGTATTCGTTCAGCAATACGTCCACTTTCCTTCCTGAGACGTCAAATATTGTGAGTTTGACGAATGAATCATGCCCGACCGTAAAATCTATTGTAGTAATTGGATTAAACGGATTTGGGTAATTCTGCGAAAGCGGAAAATTTTCCGGCAATGCTTTTTCCTCATCCACGGATATAACAATGCCGTTCTCCTGACCTATTGTAGGCACTGGTTGGTCGAACCAGTCTGACGAGCTGTTGCCTTGCCCGTCATATTCAATAGAGTGACCTTCTGCCACATCAGTTACAAAATCACCGGCAGTCCAGATTCCCGCACTGACCGCTACAGACTCTCGACCGTTACCGCCACTCCCCCACTGTACGAATTCGCGGATGCTGGACGAACTCGTAAATGTGCCGTTAATGTAGAGGCTGACGTCGCTGGCGCTCGCGTTTAAACTGCTCATGCTGGAAAGAAAAATGTCGGTTGAAGTGTTGGTTCCGGAACTGCCCACGTGGATTACAATTATACCGCCGGAAGGTATCGTAACGCCCGAGGGGAGCTGAGTGTATGCAAAGCGATTGCAAAACCACCACCCGCCGATGTCCGCCGTGGCGTTGCCTATGTTTTTGATTTCGATTAGCTGATTGCCGACATTCCCGCCTGTTGGATCGTAGAGGATCTCATTGAGAACTGGGTTGGCCTGGGCGAGAAGCAACGAAACGTTTAGGAGAAATAACAAAGAAAATATGATCTGTTTCATTTGGACATGCTCCTTTCTGTGCAGTTTTGATGTTCTCAGTCAAAGCCACCGCTTATAGTGAGAACTTACCACAAAGTTAAAGCCTTACTTCGGTCAGGGCAAGAGTTTATTATTGTTTGTTTTAATCTGAATTTTATCCCGCATCTTCATTCTTCTTCTACTGTCTATCGTATCCACCGCCCTGACCGCGTATTCCTGAGCAGTATAAATCTGCTTCATAAGTATTTCGTTGTCCCTCTTAGCCATATCACCCACGGCGAAAAGATTCGGAATCGAAGTCTCACTTTTCTTATCCACAATGACATGCCTGATTTCCGCCGGTTGATTCTCATCGGTTAATCGGGCTCCGAGTTCAAGGACCAAATCATTGTACACTCTGTGGAGACCCATGGCAACCAAGGCGAATTTAACCTCTATCTCCTCGCCGCCGGCAAGTATAAATTTACGAAGCTGCCCCCCCTTTTCCCCGACCGCGTCTACTATCCTGTCGGTATATATTTTAATGCCGTATGCTGTCAGTAGTTTTTTCGATTCTTCATCTGAACTCATTTCTTCGCCGTTGGTCAGGATAAATGTGTTCACGCCGTATCGTTCATACATTATGAATGAAAGTTGCTCGGCTGTTTTTCCGCTGCCTAATATGGCGACATTATCGCTCCTTGCAAGATGCCCTTCACACCTGATGCAGTATAGTATCGTCTCCTTGTTTGCAAATGGATATATCCACTTCGTAGAGTCGATAATCTCCCCTCCCCGTTCTTTCATTATGTGGGGCTGCGTGTCCATTATTCCGGTTGCGACAACCATATACTCCGATTTTGCCTCATTCTCACCGTCAGAAACGATAAAATTATCTTCTTCTCTCCGGGCTGATTTAGCCGCCGTGTCGAATATTTTTATATTCCCGGAATATTCCGATTCTATCCTTTTTCTGGTATTATCGAGGATAGCTTTGCCGCTTATATGAACGTGAGATTCGTTCAGTTTCTGCCTGAACGCTTCATCTTCAGGCGCTTTGTACATTTTCAGGAGTTCATCCTTAACCACTCCCTCATGGAATCCTATCATATTGTCGATGTTATAGATCCATTTCGAACGGGACGATTTGGAAGTTGATTTACTCCCGTAAAACCAGCAGGCTTTGAGGTTATACTGTACCGCCCTGAGAGCCGCTGCCGATCCCCCCATTCCACCGCCCACTATGATGATATCGTAATCTTCGCTCATGGGATAACGGCTTTTAAGGCGCCATATCGAAGAGGATGAGCTGTGAATCCGAGTCGGCTTTAACCTCTAAATTTTCCGGACCCGTTATTTTCAAGCCGTCTCCCGGCTCCAATAATGTCTCATTTACGGATATTTTCCCGATCATGCTGTTATGCAGATACCCTAATCGTCCTTCCGCGATTTCTATACTGCCGGAATCTCCTTCGGACAGGTCTCCAACATAAATCGTGATGTCCTGGTGTATATCCAATTTTCCGTCACCCCCGCCTTTTGCCACGACAGGAGTGAAAAACTCACTCCCCTTGCTTACTTCTTTCTGCTCATAGCCCGCTTCTATCCCCTCTACTTCGGGAACAAACCAGATCTGCATGATGTGCACCTCTTCGGTTTCGCTCGCATTTTTTTCAGAGTGAAAGATCCCCGTTCCGGCGGACATTCGCTGGAGCTCGCCTGCATTTATTAATCCTTCCCCGCCTGTGGAGTCCTTGTGCTCCAGCGCTCCCGAGAGAACGTACGTGACTATTTCCATGTTCTGATGAGGGTGCGTATCAAATCCCGTTCCCCCCTTGATGAAATCCTCGTTCAATACTCTCAACGGTCCGAACTGTACGTTTTCGGGATCATAATAATTCCCGAATGAGAGACTGTGATATGTTTCCAGCCAGCCGTAATTAAAATGCCCTCTGTCTTCGCTCTTCCTCACTTCAATCATTTATGTATACTCCTGTCTATATATACTCCTCGCCCGATCGATATTTCTGTATTGAAAATTACTTTCTCAAATAAGCCGACCTGAATATATTATCAGACTCATGGAATATCAACACCGAATTGAAACAGCTTGAAAGTTCACCATAACTGTCAGATATTTGCTCATTGATTTCTTCATGGCTGATACATAAATGAACGCGGTCCAAAAAGCGGAACGGCTCCTCTCGCTTGACCTGTTCCGGGGCATCGCCATAGCGGGAATGATCCTCGTGAACAACCCCGGCAGCTGGAGCCACGTCTATCCACAGCTCCGTCACGCTGAGTGGAACGGCGTGACTTTCACCGACCTGATCTTCCCCTTTTTCCTTTTTATAATCGGTGTTGCGATGACGTTTTCAATGACGAAACAGATAGAGGCGGGCGCAAACAGAAAAGACCTGCTGCTGAAAATCCTCCGGCGGACACTGATCATTTTCGCGCTCGGGATCTTTTTATCAGGATTCCCGAAGTTCGACTTTTCAACCTTGCGAATACCCGGTGTGTTGCAGCGGATAGCGCTCTGTTACCTGTTTACCTCTATTATCGTCCTGCGCACCGGTTGGAAGGGACAGGCGTATTGGACTGCGGGATTACTTGCTTTCTACTGGATAATCATGAATTTCGTACCGGTTCCCGGTTACGGAGCGGGTGTGCTCACACCTGAAGGAAACTTCGCCGCCTTCATAGACGGTAAACTCCTTTCCGGTCATATGTGGAGTCAGACCAAAACGTGGGACCCGGAAGGTTTTCTGAGCACAATTCCCGCAATCGCCACTACACTGACGGGCGTTCTTACGGGCTGGTTCCTCCGCTCGGATAAGACAAAAATTGAAAAGACAGTCTGGATGCTGCTTATAGGAAATCTTGGGCTATTTCTCGGCTGGACATTCGATACATGGTTCCCCATGAACAAGTCTATCTGGACAAGTTCATATGTTATTTACACATCCGGTTTCGCGCTTATCTTCCTCGCTTTTTGTTACTGGACGGTTGAAGTCCTGAACTGGCGCAGATGGACACGACCTTTTGTTCTTTACGGCGTGAATTCCATAGCTGTTTTTGTGCTGTCAGGCTTTGTAGCCCGGTTGACTTTCATAATCAAATTCACGAACGCTGACGGCAGCTCGACTTCGTTGCAAAAAGTCCTTTACAACGCCCTGTTCACCTCCTGGCTCCCTCCGATGACCGCCTCCCTCGCATGGGCGGTCTTTTACATCTCTATGTTTTTACTCCTGATGTGGCTTATGGACAAAAAGGGGATTTATATTAAGGTGTGAAGGCTAAAACCATTAAAATGGTTTGAATAATTTATTCTATTCATTAGCCCCCGACTTTTCCGTATGAACTC
>JADFGO010000124.1 GCA_022567655.1 Candidatus Neomarinimicrobiota bacterium | reverse complement strand
TTCTTTCTCGGCGGTTTCGGAAGCGCTAAAACAGCTGTAAAGTTAGGCAGGAGGGCGATAGGATTCGAAAAGAGCAAGATCGCATATGATCAAAATATCAGGGAAATGGAAAAAATTAAATTCGGTGAGCTTCTTAACGCCCTTGCGGAGCCTGATAACAACACTCCTTTGAACAGCGGTAAACGTTGGAGTAATGAAGATGTTGTGGAGCTTCTCGGAAAATACGACGAGCTTATCGGGAAACAGAGCTCGAAGGGAGAAGCTATTCAGATTTTATCAAAAGAGTTCGGCAGGGGTAGGTTCGGTGTGCTTAATGTGCTGAAAAAACGCGGGCGCTGAGATCGCCAATAGATCGTATTTAATCCACAGTCCCCGATATGGTGATCTGTACATTGCCGTTGGGGCTGAGTACGAGAATTGTTACTCTTGTGTCCGTTATGACATCCGGATCTTCAAGCGGTTCACTGTCTGTCAAAGTAAACGTGAACGAAGTGGTTTTTGGTCCCCTGTCCTGTGTATCCGGAATAGTGACTCCGATATCCCCGCTCAGCAAACCGAAATTAGTTGACACAGTGATAGTTGAGCCGCCCTCTATCGGTCTGTCATTTGGTACATCATTGACGGTGAAATCGAATGTTGCTTGACCGCCATCGAGGATGGTAAAGGTCCCTACAAAGGACGTTTGAACCTGAGTCTGTCCTGAAAAGAGCACACGGGTCGACGCGGATATTACATCTCCGTTCTCGTCTATTGTTTCTCCAGTAACCGTTACGAAGCCGTCTTCCGGGGGGGATGGAAGAGGGTTTGCAGAAAAAAGCGTAACGGAAGCCCGTCCGTTCTCGTCGGTAACCGCCGAACCTTCAACGATGCCGTGGCTCGACTGGAACTGAATCGACGTTCCGGGTGGTACTATATTGGAGAACTTGTCGCCGACAAAAGCGGTTATAACTGCCTCACGACCGAGTGCAACCAATCCGGCGATATTCAAAGTAGAAGAAGCAAGGGAGAAGTGCGCCGCATCGGGCAGACCGCCGTGTATGGAGATCGGCACCGGCAGCGAGGTGATTCCCAGTCCGGCTATTGTGGCAACAACCTGCACCGGACCGGCGTCGGTACCGCTGTTCAAAGTCGTCATGACCGTGCCGTTCTCGTCTGATGTAGCCGTAGCCGGAGCGACGAACTCGCCCCCGCCCGGACCTGATGAGCTGAACGTAACATCAGTCGGACGGAATCTGTCAAGTGGTTTGCCGCTTGCGTCGCTAAGGAGAAAGGTGATGTCGGCTGTTTCTATGCCGCCTGTACCTTTTAAACCTATTGAAGTGCTGGATACGGACAGTATGGTTATGTTCGACGGAGGTCCTGCAGGGTCGATGGGTGTCAACATTACGTCAGGAATAATTAGCGTACCGCCTATGTTTAGCGCTAAATCAAAAAGAGTATCTGCTTCGAATCCCGATTTGAAAAACTCTATGTCAACAGTGTTCTTTTCGTCAAACGCTATAACAATATCGAGCTCATAATTTCCGTTCAGATCTGTAACTGCTGTTTCCTCCCTATCTAACACTGTGACCAGAACGCCATCGAGAGATTCATTCAGAACATCGTCGGTTACACGTCCTACTATTTTCGCCTCGACATCTTCAGGTTGTATCGGTATTAAATTTGCCGGCGGAGCCACTGTTGTGTCCCCAACAGAAAGAGCAACGTTCAGTAAGGTGAATGTTAAAAATCCTGCTTTCACTATTGTGATGTCCACAATATTCGTCTCGTTTTCAGCCAGTGAAACGGAGAACAGATAATTACCGTTTGCGTCCGTGAAGTCGAACTCGGGATGTTCAAGTGCGCGCGCATGAGCGTTTTCTATAGGAGCATTAGTTAACCCGTTAATTACGTTACCCGATATGCCTGCAACCCCTGCTTTAACTGTGAGGGGAAGGAGACTGGCAACCGGGGCTATGACGGTGTCGCCCAATGCTAATCCCACGTTTCGGATCGTATCCGGAACAAACGTCGCTTTACTCACATCCAGAGTAACCACATTGCTCTCGCCCGCCTCAAGTGTCAAACGCAGATAATATTCACCGTTCACGTTTGACTCTGTCGTCTCCGGATGGTTCAGAGCCCGTATCAGAGAACCCCCAAGCGGGAACCCGGAAAAACCGTCAACGACCTGCCCGAAAACGGTAAATTCCCCTGCTACGTCGGTAATGGGGATAAGGTTCGCGGTTCTTACAAAGACGGTATCGGTGAAGGAGAGACCGACGTTCGACACGGTGTCGGGCTTGAATCCTGCTTTTGATACTTCCACGGTGACCGAAATGCTGTCGCCTGCATCGATGTCGAATTTCAGTTCATAACGTCCGCTGCTGTTTGTTTCTACACTGTCGGTTGCGTGATCGAATACGCGTACAAAAGCACCTTGAAGACTCTCCTTGGAAACTCCATTCACAGCATATCCGGTCAGTATAACCTGACCCGATGCTGTGGCGATAGGAAATAGGCTGGCGGGAGGAGCGGTTACAATGCCGCCGAGTTCCAAACCGATGTTTATGAGAGTATCGGCAAAAAATCCTGATTTCAATATCTCAATGGTTGCCGTAGTTACTTCAGGATCGTCTATCGATATCGTAAGCTCATATTTGCCGACCGAATCCGAATCGGTCGACTCCGGAAATCCGATTGCCCTGATAAATGCGCCGCTGAGGGGCTGATTTGTCGCACCATTGACAACGAGACCTTCAATGGTCGCCTCACTCCCGACCGTGTCGCAGGAGAGAGGAAGGGCAACGGAAAATAGAAGCAGGGCGGATATAATCCACCATGATTTATTGTTTGTGTTGCGCGGTCTCATCATGATTTTAATATCAATAAACTATGCTCAAGTTAGAATATAATATGCTCTGTTCGGCGATAAGTCAAGTTATTTTAAATCTTTGAAACGGGTGAAAAGTGAGGTTAAACGTTCATATTATGTGAGAGTCAGGGTCTTGCCCTGACCGCGCTTAATATGAACGCAGGGCGTCATGGCAAGCCATGACTGCCACGATAGTTTTGTTTTGTTAAAATTCGAAGTCTTATTCGTACCATATCTGTCCGGTTATCATCCTCCTGTCAAGTCCTCTATTCTCGAGATCGAGACGAACCATGTCCAGAGCTTCGCTGCTGTAAAAGATGTCAGCGCTTCCTTTAAGCGTCAGCTCGGTCACGCTGGCTCCGATATGAAGAGCTCCGTAAATCGTCGGAGAGCCGAAGGAAGCATCTATAATCAGCGACTCCCCTCCCGATGCTATGATAAGTCCATACCATTCCGGATTACCGCCCATACTCAGAGAGCCGTTTATTGCGAGAACTCCATAACCGACTGAATTTCCGCCAAAATATATATTGCCGTTTACATAAACTACCACCGGATTATCTTTGGTACCCCAATTGGCGCTGGTGAAATTGCCTCCTGAATACGTCAAGTCAGCAATTCCGGCGTAATATGATACAAGCTCGTCCAAATCGACGATGGGTGAATCGGTGCTGACTTCTACGACGGGATCCCCCTGGATCCAGGTGTCGTTGCCGCTGAGAATTATTACCAATCGCGCGCTGTCTGCGTCATTTGACAGCGTAAGACCCGCAAGGTCTTCGCCGTCGGGATTTTCACCCGATCCATCCATAAGCCAGTCCACACCTGATATCTGAGAACCTCCGCTGAAATTGAACAACGTGCAGTCGGATTCAACTGCCACAGAGGCTGTAATTCTCGGCATGAGAAGACTTTTACTGACAAATTGAACCCGGGTAGCATAAGTCTCGTCTTCATACTGCCCGTTCACCGATATCTGTAACGTATCATAGTCGAGTGAGGCATTATATCCAAGCGACGTAATTGTTGCATCGTAGGACCCGTCGAGGAAATTCGTGTCGGAGAAAGTCTCGCTGGTAACTCCGGTTTCCGAGTGGATGGACATGATATAATTGACCGCTATGTTGGTAACATGACGGGCAAGAATTGTTTCAGTAAATATAGAAGTATTCAATTGAGAGTCTTCGGATGTCTTATCGAGATTACCTCTTATCGTTCCGAATATCACAATGAAACCAAGGACCACTATAAGCGATGCTCTACCCATTATTCAAACCAAATTATTTCTGTAATTATTCTGGTGGAAGCGAAGCCTCCCGTTGATTCTAAGTGCGTGCGCACCATATCCAGCGCTTCGCTGCTGTACCGGATTACTACAGAATCCGTTATCCTTACATTATTGTCAGGCGAGTCGCTGATAATTGCACCGTAAATTTTAGAAGTATTTTCAATTCTCGTGTCTTGTGGGCCTGTAGTATCACCGTGTACAATAACCAAACCATACCATGTTGGACTTTCTGCCATCCTAAGATTCCCATTGACAGCGAGGATGCCATAACCAACGCTATTCCCTTTTAAATACATGTCGCCCTCAACATACACTACTACCGGATCTGCCTCTGTACCCCAATTAACGCTACTATAGGCCCCGCCCGATAAAGACATATCGGCTATAGACTCATAGTAAGAAAACAATTCGGTCAAGTCAACAGGCAGTGGCGTGCCGTCAACCTCGATTGCCGTACTTCCCTCCACCCATTCCGGGTTGCCTGCGATCTCCGCGGCGAGTATTATACTGTCGGCTGAACTGTAGACAGTTATTCCTGGTAATTCAGGTGCGGGTCCTGGTGTGCCATCCATGTTCGTGTCAATGCCGCTTATAAGGATACTATCCGCGAAGAAATAGCTAACGTTAGGAGATTTAAACGAGCCGGATGAAGTGGTTGAGGGCATTACAGAACTCTGGCTC
>JADFGO010000123.1 GCA_022567655.1 Candidatus Neomarinimicrobiota bacterium | reverse complement strand
TATTTAGTCATAACACAGGTTCAAGTGAAGCAGAAATACTGAATATACTAAACGGATTTGTTTGGGCTTATCTAGAACCTACAGATGACCAAAAAACTCGTTTGAACAAAAAATTAGAGATAATGGGGTTTGGACAGAAAAAAAATTAGTAAATAGCTTGAAGCACAAGTATTGGAGGATTAAGAACAGTTAGTATAGGTTGCTAGATATTGTGTTAAACATAGAATTCTACATCTTCACTAACCCCGCGTGTTTGAGTAACTCAAGATAGTTCAGGACGTCACGCACTTCCGTCGGCGATTTGAACTCGGCATCGAGGATCTGCGTTATCTCAAGCGCGTTATGTTTGCCGTCAATCAGACGGCGGAGCTCGCTGACCTTTTTCTTTCCGATGGTATAATATTTCTTCTCGGTTTCTTCGCTTAAAAGAGCTGTGGAGGGCAGGTCGGTTCCCATGTAACCCTCTACCAGAGCGGTTGGTTTCGGAACTACCGAGCGGGCGTTCTTTTCCGCCGCGGTCAAAGTCAACCGGGATCTCCGCACCCCTTTTGAATCGGCTCTCTGCTCGTAATACGACCGGAGCCGTTTTTCCATTGCCGGTCCCGTTTTTGAGCTGAAATCTTTTGAAAGATCCGAGATGTATCTATTTACGCTCTTACTTTTTGATGCTAATTCACCGACGGATTTTACGGTTTCCGATTGTTGGTTTACCGCCTGTTTGAGGACGTTAGCCGCCCGCTTGTAGGCTGCTGCGAGTTCAGCCGGTTCCGCTGAGTTGAGCATCTCCGTAGCGCGTTTATATTCTCTTCCGAGCCTTCCCATGCCGAATGAATAGGCATCCGAGGCGATTTTCATAGCCATTTCATCATCGGCGTTGGCTATGACATACCCGGAAACCCCGTTGATGAACGCCGCTCGTTTCATTTGAGTGGGGTCCATATTGACCGGGCGGTCGGAAGAAGAGTGATAGTACATGTCAGGCCAGGTTATCGGCATAACAGCGGGCACTCCGACCCCCCAGTCAAGAAAGACAGTATGGTCGGATGAACCATAGTGATAGTCGATATTATAGTAGAACGGGTCCCGCGAACCTGTGGGCGCCATGATCGGTTTTGTGAATTTTATCGGCCGGTTGTTAAGTATCTCCCTGTTCGTATGAGCGACATATTCTATCAGGTTTTGTACAACGTCGTTGAGATAACTCGGTCTGCTGAAGGGGGTGCGTTGAAGGTTATAACTGCCTCCATATTTAGATATATGCGCTCCGACCATATCGAGGTTTAGATTTACCAGCATATTATCCACAATGTCGAGGTGCTTTTTAACCCACGGGATCAAGCCGTGAATTTCGGGTACCCAGATGAAGTGGATCGTCCGTCGCGGGCGTTCGATCATACCGTTTTTCATCAATTGTAGATAGGTTCTTCCGATTTCAAGAATCGCGGCGCTTCCGCTGATATTGTCGTTTGCGCCCTGTTTCGTTACACCCTCGAATAGATGTGCGGAGAAAATAATTGACTCTCCGGGGAGGTCTCTGCCACGGATCGATGCGAAAACTACGTTATGCCTGTTAGGTTGTATTGAGGTTTTCACGACTGCTTTGACCCTTATCATTTCTCCTTTTTCAAGTCTTGAGCGGAGCTCGTTTCCCCTCCGGTAACCGAGATTGAACGCGAATTTTAGTTTTGACGCATCCCCCTCCAAGCCGAACCATGGAATCTGATCAGGGTCGAACACCGGGTGTATTGAAGCATAGGAAACAACTCCCGCGGCGCCCTTATCGATGACTGCGATCTTATGAATAGAATTCGGATTACCGTAACCAAGAACGATTTTGTCTTTAACATCAATCCCCTCATAATCGGATTCTTTTGTGCCGCTGCCGACGTAAACGAGCTCGGCGGTCAGGTTTGCCGATCTGCTTCCCTTTGCGAGGACAGCTTTCTGATCGTCATAGTCCGCAATTTCATTAAGATTAGGAGATATTTCCCAGAGTTCTCCTATTTCGCCGTCCCAGATAGAATCGGCATCAAAATATTCGAGTTCAACCGAGTCAAATCCGTACTCCTTTGCTTTATTATAAACGTAACTTGCTTCACGATAAGTGGAATTGTATTCTTCCGGTTTTCTGTCATGATTGTAAGCCGCCATCTCATACACATGACTCATGGCGATCTCACCCGAAATTTCTCCGATGAACCGGTCGACAAGAGTGTCGGGAATGAGTGTTTTATAATGCCACGGCGCAATCTGTCCCGAAACGGGATCAATCAGGATGATAAGAAATAGAAATTGCAGCAAAACTATCTTTTTGAGTATCATATCCGCTCCCTGAAATAAAGATACTATTTAGTGTCATTGATTCTGAACGGAATTGAATTTAACAGTTGCCGTAACTTTTCCAAGAAAATTCATGCCTTCTCTTCTTCTAATCTCTGCATGATGAAGATTCTGAGGAAAGAGAAGGCAACAAATCGGGTAAGAATCTCGTACATAGCATATCTGACAACCGTTGGAGCGGCGCATAGTCAGAAGAAAATAACAAAATTACACAAAGGATAGTATAAGATATGCAGAGATACATAGTATATGGTATAGCTATAACATTCCTGCTTGGAATGGCATTAGATCCTGATTCAGTGCCGGCTCAGGATAAAACTCTTGTGAGAATAGACGATATATATCCGGAGGACTTGCGTTTAGAGGGGTTTGAACTTGATGCGAATCGGGAAATTGCCATAAAGGCGGTCGGATTTTATTATCGCGATGAAGGAATCAGGATTTTACTGGGTAATGCATGGATATTGGATTCTAAGACAAGAGATGTCGTTTGGGACCTTGCGGATTCAAGATCAAGGTCTCGAAGACGAGGGCTGATAGAATTTTCGGATGAAATCTCTCTTCCAAAAGGAAGTTATGAAGTTTACTTCGCGTCTTATCCGATCAGATCGCTGACTGATGTGAATTTGGAGGATTTAAAGGATTTAGGAGAAATTTTAGGTTCTTTATTCAGGGGTTGGTTTAAAGGGGACCGCAATTCGTATCGTAAGGATGTGCTGGATCTATACACGGATTTTAAGATTGTAGTTACCGGCAATGGGGAAAGTGTCGATAGGGACGATATATATGCATATCACGATAAATATAAGAGCGAATCACTTGTGTGGATCAGCGGATACAAAAAGAACACTCTCAAAAATATCGGACTTATTGCCAACAAACCGGTCGAATTGGACGTCTACTCTATAGGCGAGGTTATGAGCGATGGAAAATACGATTACGGATGGATATATGACCTCGATTCGAGGGAAAAAGTTTGGGAATTGTCCTATCGGCGCTCGGAAGCTGCAGGAGGCGCGAAAAAGAACAGGATGAATAAAAGCAGGGTCAGACTTGAAAAAGGAAGATATGTCGTATCATACGCAACCGACGCTTCACATTCTCCGAGAAGATGGAACTCACAACCGCCGTACGATCCGGAATTTTGGGGATTACTCGTCAGGCTGAAAAATAAAAACGACCGCAAAAAGGTCGAATTTTTTGAATATGACAACTTCACGGATGAAAGAATGGTCGTTGACATGACGAGAATGCGCAACGGTGAGATGAATTCATACGGTTTTACTTTAAAAAAGGATATGAAACTGAACGTGTATGCCGTCGGCGAAGGCACGAAAGGAGAGATGTCCGATTACGGCTGGATAATCGACGCTGATAACCGCGAACGAATCTGGGAGATGAATTACAGGGATACGGAACACGCGGGCGGCGCAGATAAAAACAGAGTTTTTGATTCAGTAATAAGCTTTTCGAAGGGAAACTACATAGCGTACTTCGTAACGGACGGCTCCCATTCATATAGAATGTGGAACACCTCTCCGCCCTCTGATCAAGAAGCCTGGGGTATGAGATTGATATCGTTGGATCCTAAGTTCAAAAAAGACAGCGTTGAAAAATACGAAGAGAAAGAAAACAAAAACATATTAGCGCAAATCGTTAATGTAGGTGACGACGAGATGGTATCTGCGAGGTTCAATCTTGACAGGAGAACAAGAGTAAGAGTTTACGCTGTAGGAGAGGGGAGAAGGGGGCATATGCACGATTTCGGGTGGATCGAGAACGTCCGATCCGGTAGGACAGTATGGGAGATGACCTACCGCATGACCGATCACGCCGGAGGAGCGAAAAAGAACAGAATGTTTGACGGTACTATCGTATTAGAGCCGGGCGAATACGTAGCGAGATATGAAACGGATGATTCGCATTCATTTAACGACTGGAATGCATCCAGACCCTACGATCCGTTCAACTGGGGGATTACGGTCAGGATAGCTGAAAAATAATAAAAACAGGCTGGTAATACGATGAAATATTTACGGACAGTGATCCCGGCGCTCTTGGTTTTCGCCGGTTCGACACACGGCTCGGTCGATAATCTGAACGATGGAAATTTCGTTCAGACGGACAGGCAGTATTTCATGAAATTCCAGTACCTGTTCAGGATTTGAATTAATAAGTGTGAGCGAGCAAGGGTGTAAGTAAACTGCGGTCAGGGCAAGCCCTGACTCGCACGTAAGTTCCAGTACCTGTTCAGGATTTAGGGAGCGCATTGTAATACGAAAAGAAGCCCGCCTTAGCCGGGCTTCTTTGTTTTAGTTCAAATTAATACTTTTAACAGAATGAAAATGTACCGAAAACGGTAGAGATAGCAAAATGAATTCTCTCTTTTGTCAAAGAGATCAGAGTTTTATATTCACACGGCCTGGCAACTCGTTGGGCTCATAACCCAAAGGTCGTAAGTTCCTCCAGAGGAATTGCCAATGAAAAATCCTATTTGATACGAACAAATGTCTTAT
>JADFGO010000122.1 GCA_022567655.1 Candidatus Neomarinimicrobiota bacterium | reverse complement strand
ATGTGTCATTGCGAGGAGCGGAGCGACGAAGCAATCTCAAAAATTAAAGAAATGTTAAACTAAGAGATTGCTTCGTCCGCCGGCTGGCGGACTCGCAATGACGCATGTGTTAGCACGAATTCTAAAAATGTTATCATAAAAGAAATATAAATGTAATTGCGAGGAGCGGAGCGACGAAGCGTCGAAGAGACTCCATTGGAACAATCTCATAGTATGATTATTTTATACAACATTATATATAAGTATCTTTGAATAATAATGAAGTACGGATATGTTTATATAATGACCAACAAAATTAATAGTGTATTATATGTTGGTGTGACGTCAGATTTGTTAAAAAGAGTATATCATCATAGAAATAGATTAGACGTGAAGCGATCATTTTGTTATCGATATAGATTAACCAAATTAGTTTATTTTGAATCTACAAACGATATCTCAGTTGCTATAAGGAGAGAGAAACAGATAAAGGGAGGCTCAAGAGCCAAAAAAATAAATCTGATAGTTGCGAAAAATCCCCAGTGGAATGACATATACGAAATATTGATTTGATGGTTGAGATTGCTTTGTCTGCCGGCTGGCGGACTCGCAATGACGTGTGTATGTGTATGATTGAGGAGTAAAGGCGGATTGATTAAATTTATTACAGATTCGAGGATTAGTTTTTGATTTGATAAGGGAATTGACACCAATATTAAAATCTGTCATTGCGAGGAGCGGAGCGACGAAGCAATCTCAAAAATTAAAGAAATGTAAAACTAAGAGATTGCTTCGCCCACCTTGCGGTGGACTCGCAATGACGTGTGTATGTGGATGATTTAAAAGATGACGAATGACAAGCGTTATGCCATTCTCGTCGAGGGACAATTTAATTCAAGAGAGTCCAAAACCGCTAATGCCCTGCTTCGATTCGCGCCTGCATCGGCGGTCGCACTTATCGACAGCACTCAATCTGGAAAATCGGCTCAGGAAGTCCTCGGTTATGGCGGAGACGTACCTGTGTGCGGTACATTTCAAGAATCGCTGAACTATTCCCCGAACACGTTATTGATAGGGATCGCGCCGATGAGCGGGAGACTCCCCGAAGAGTGGCGGTCGATAATCCTTGATGCAATGGGTGAAGGGCTCGATATAGTGAGCGGATTGCATACATTTATCGGTGATGACTCTGAATTTGCGGCTGCCGCCGGGGAGAATGGAGTGAGTATCACCGATCTGCGAAAACCACCCTTGAATTTATCCGTATCAGAGGACCTGTGGAGGAAACGAACTTCCTATGTTGCGCTGACAGTGGGCACGGATGTTGCTATAGGGAAAATGACCACACTACTACAACTATTGGGGTATTTAAAAAGTAAACCGCTAAATACTGCATTCGTGGCGACGGGGCAGACCGGATTGCTGTTTACCGAATATGGAGTGTGCATAGACGCCGTCGTGAGCGATTTCGTCGCGGGCTCGATAGAATCGGAGATTATGAAGTTAGACAGCGATCATGATCTGCTCTTAGTCGAAGGGCAAGGTTCCCTCTTTCACCAGGGGTACAGCGGAGTAACTTTGGGATTGATCCACGGCGTTATGCCCGACGGAATACTGATTTGCCATGAACCGGCGCGTAAGGTGAACGATTACGGCACGAAAATGCCTACTCTGACCGAATCGATCGCTATGCATGAGGCGGTTATTCACCCTTTCAGAAAGGTTGATATGATTGGAGTAAGTCTCTATACATCAGAACAAAATGAGGAAGACGCTCTTGAATCGATTAAAAGTGCTGAAGAAGAAACCGGACTCCCCGCTGATGATCCCGTAAGGTTCGGACCCGAAAAGCTCGGAGAGGCGATCATAAACTCTGTGAAGGCTTCTCGATGAAAGCTCGATGGAAAGAGCTGAAATTGCTGTTAATACATCCGTTTACAATAGCCCGGGGTACAAGAACTCATTACGATTCAGTTATATTGACACTTGAACATAACGGCGTAACAGCCTATGGAGAAGCGGTTCCAACCGAAAGATACAATGATAATTCAGAAAAGGTCGATGCGGCGCTTTCGAGTATAGATTTTAACTCCGAACCTTTCAACGACCCGTTCAGATTGGAAGATATTGACACTGTTTGCCGGGCGAACGAACTCATGACTCCTTCATCAATTGCGGCAATAAACATCGCTTATTGGGACCTCCGGGGGAAGCTCCTGAATCAGCCTCTGTATAAGCTATGGGGATTGGATCCGGCGAAATCGCTTGTATCTACATTCACGATCGGCATTGATGAAGTTGACGTGATCAAACAAAAAGTAAAAGAAGCGGATGAATATCCCATACTCAAAGTGAAACAGGGAATGGAAAACGACAGAGAGATAATCGAAGCTATCCGGGAAATGACGGATAAAGTCATTCGGGTCGATGCAAATGAAGGCTGGACGAAAGAGGAAGCGCTTGATAAGATCGAATGGCTTGCGGAACAGAATGTCGAATTTGTGGAGCAACCTCTTCCGGCGGATAAACTTGATGATACGGCATGGCTGAAGGAACGTTCACCTCTTCCGATAATTGCTGATGAGAACGTTGTGACAAAATTCGATATTCCGAAGATAGCGTATGCCTTCGACGGCATTAACATCAAACTTATGAAATCGGGTGGACCGACCGAAGCGCTCAAAATGATCCACACCGCTCGCTCAAACGGTTTGAAAGTGATGCTCGGCTGCATGTGCGAAAGCTCCATCGCCATCGGAGCAGCGGCTCACCTCTCGCCATTGGCGGATTGGGCTGACCTCGACGGCAATTTATTGCTGTCAAACGATCCTTTCACAGGAATTGGAATGAAAGATGGAAAGCTTATCCTGCCGGATGCGGCGGGCATCGGAGTTGAACCTATTGGAGAATAAATGATGGATCGATTCAAACTTTCACTGGTATCAATCATTATTATGACAATATCCGTCGGTTGTGCGGCGGGTGGAGTCAGTCTCAACACTCCCGAAGCCAGACTCAAGGCGGAGATAGATCACCTGCTCGCCGATCCTGCGTTCGCATCGGCGACGTGGGGCGTTTACATAGAATCGCCCGATAAGAGGGAAGTACTCTATCGGCGCAATGAAGATAAACTTTTGATTCCCGCCTCGAATCTGAAACTATTCACAACCGCTGTCGCGCTCGTCAGGTTCGGTCCGAATTTCACGTATAAGACACGGCTTTATTATGACGGGAAGATACAAAACGGAACTCTCAAGGGAGATCTTGTCATAAGAGGTTCGGGAGATCCGACCATATCCGGCCGTTATAACGGCGGAGACCTGACCGCTACTTTTCGGGAGTGGAGTGACAGTCTGAAATCGTTGGGAATAAACAGGATAGAAGGGAATATAATCGGAGATGATGATTACTTCGACGACGTGCCGCTCGGTAAAGGATGGAGTTGGGACGATGAACCTCAGTGGTATTCGGCGCACACCAGCGGGCTTTCTTTTAACGATAATGCGATCGATCTAAAAATACGGCCGGGAGAAAATCCTGGCGATAAGGCTGTTATCAAGTTAGACCCCCCGACCTCCTATGTTCAAATCAAGAACAATATCAGGACGACAGAGCCGGATTCAATCAGCTATTATGGCTTCAGCCGTTCTATAGACGGGAACCTCTTCACTTTTTGGGGCAAATTTCCGGTCAACAAGAAAGAATCAAAAACGTGGGCATCAGTGAGGAATCCTACGCTTTACACCGCTACGGTTCTGAAAGAGACTCTTGAGAGCGCCGGGATAGAGATAACGGGAGAGGCGAAAGATGTTGATGATATCTCCTCTAAACCTGATTATAGTAAAATACAGGTAGCAGCAGTTTACACATCACCGCCTATGAGCACGATGATCAAGACCGTCAACAAACCAAGCCAGAATTTCTATGCGGAGCAACTGCTGAAAACTCTCGGAAAAGAGTATCAGAATGAGGGAAGCTGGAGCGCGGGTGTAAAGGTCGTCAAATCGTTCCTTAACGCTGTCGGCATCGACGGCAACGCTATTAAGATAGTTGACGGCTCGGGATTATCACGGTTGAATCTCGTAAGCCCGAGGCAGGTCGCCACGCTCCTGCGATATATGCGTCAACATAGGTATGGCAAGTATTATTACGATTCACTGCCGATAGCGGGTCTTGACGGGACTATCCGCCGCCGAATGATAGGTACGAATGCTCAGGGCAACCTCCGGGCTAAAACGGGTCATATAAGTTATGTCCGAGCACTCTCCGGATACGTGACTACAGCCGACGGCGAGGATATTGTATTCAGTTTCATTGTCAACAATTATGACGTACCCACCAGCATGGCGGACGAACTACAGAATCGCATCGGTGTTATCCTCTCGAATTATTCCCGGGGAAACTGATTCTGTAGATTATGAACGTTATACATCCCATCTGTGATGGGATAATAAATCCCCTCTTGAGAGGGGTGTCCGGCTCAGCCGGACGGGGTGTGTGGTTTTTTAAAAAGAAGCATTACCCTAAAACTTTACTCAAAGCAGTTGGGTTTTATCGGGGCGTGTCTGTGATATACCCGTAAAAAAGGGAGGGTTAATAAACCCTCCTCTACATATCCCATCTGTGATGGGATATTAAATCCTCTCTTTTTCAGAGGCTGTGTGAAAATGCCATTAAGAGTGTCATTGCGATCCCGATTTATCGGGAGAAGCAATCTCAAGAGATCTTTATCAGGCGATAAAAGATTGCTTCGTCACTATGTTCCTCGCAATGACGGGAGCTTCTACTTAATGCCGTAAATCCTCTTGACTCTCTTTCGGAAACAAATTATTTTCACAGCGCTAATTGGGGAATAGTCTAATGGCAGGACGGCGGTCTCTGGAATCGTAGGTCGGGGTTCGAATCCCTGTTCCCCAGCAAAATGCTCGGGC
>JADFGO010000121.1 GCA_022567655.1 Candidatus Neomarinimicrobiota bacterium | reverse complement strand
GCTTCAGCAGTTAAAAAGTCAATAGATTGATTCGGTGAGCGCGAGCCATCCGTCAGCTGACGGACTGACCGTACCAAGTTCTTGAATGTAATGGCGTCAGGGCTTGCCCTGACTGCCACTTATAAAACCACCCCCTGCCCCCTCCTTTGAAAGGAGGGGATTTATAGTAAGGTGCGGTCAGGGCAAGCCCTAACCCGCAAAAAAAGAAGTGTCAAAGACAATCACCTTGATATTTTATCGGTTTTGCGGTAATATTTCCCGCTGATTTGTAATAGTTGATGAAAGTACAGAGTTGGGGCGAACCTCGCATAATAGTTTACAGAAGCACTGAATTCTGAAAAGTGAACCGTGGGAAATATTTCAAAAAATAAATACAGATATGTCGGAAAATCGGTCGTGCGGGTCGATGCATGGGCGAAAGTAACCGGCAAAGCTGACTTCTTAAAAGACATGAAATTTGCCCGTCTTCTTCACGCCAAGATGGTTCTCAGCCCTTTGCCTCACGCCCGGTTAAGCAATCTGAATACAGCAAAAGCAAAGCGCTGCGAGGGCGTGGTGAGTGTTGCAGCGGCTGAAGATGTTCCCCATGATAACCAGATCGGTCTGATAATAAAAGATCAACCTCTGTTCGCTTTTGAGAAAGTAAGATATGCCGGTGATGCGATAGCCATAATAGCCGCGGAATCGGAAGAAGAAGCCGAATATGCCGCTTCCAAGGTAACGTTCGATTTAGAACCGATTACTCCCATTTATTCAGCGGAGAAAAGCTATCACGCCAAGAGACCGTTGATACACCCGGGCGGGAATATTGCCTCTCACCTCAAGATTCGCAAAGGCGATCATAAGTCTCCGCTCAAGGAAGCGGATGTCCTGGTTGAAGCAAATCTGAAGACGCCTCATCAGGAACACGCATATCTCGAAACTCTCAGCACGGTGGTTGTTCCGCATAAAGACGGTTCGTTAACAATTTACGGCAGTATTCAATGTCCGTATTATGTCCAGCGGACGGTTTCCGAAGCGCTCGGGATACCCTATAACAAAATCAAGATTATTCAGGCGGTTACCGGGGGTGCGTTCGGCGGTAAGGAGGACGTGCCTTCGGAACTTTGCTCAAGAGTGGCGCTGCTCGCGATAGCGACGGGAAGACCCGTGCGGTTGATTTTAGAGAGGGCGGAAGATGCCATCTATTCGAGTAAACGTCATCCCTTCGAAATGAAATACAAGATCGGCGCAAAAAAGAACGGGAAGCTCGTCGGTCTGATTGCCGAGCAGTATGCGGCTGCCGGAGCGTATGCGACTCTGTCACCCGTGGTTATGTTCCGGGCGGTTGTTCACGCAGCGGGACCTTACGTAATTCCAAACGTGAGAGTCGATACTTACGCATGCTACACAAACCATCCGCCGTCGGGAGCGTTCAGGGGATTCGGAGCTCCTCAATCAGCTTTCGGTATAGAACGGATTATGGATCTGCTTGCCGATGAATTGGGAATGGACAGATTGGAATTACGCGAAAAGAATATACTGAGAAAAGGTAATCGCACTGCTACCAACCAACTGTTGAGTCAAAGCGTCGGACTGCCCGAGACGCTGAAGAAAGCTAAAGAATCAACTGTTTGGAGAAGAAAAACCCGGAAGAAAACTAATTCAAGATACAGCGAAGGAGTGGGTATCGCCTGCATGCACTATGGAAACACGCTCGGGGCGATGGGCTGGTATCTCGATGGAGCCGGGGCGCACGTTCAGGTGCACAGGGACGGTTCAATATCTGTTGCCGTAGGAATTACCGAATTAGGACAGGGATCGACGACGACACTCGTGCAGATGGCAGCCGAAGCTTTCGGCGTGGATAAAGAGCGGATTCGAGTCCTTGAAGTGGATACGAGTTACGTGCCTGACAGCGGACCCACAGTCGCCTCGCGAAGCAGTATCATGAGCGGCAATGCGATCCTGAACGCTTCGGAGCAATTGAAACCGGAGCTGTCCAGGGCAGCCGCGAGACTGTTAGGTGTATCTCCGTCCAAAATATTTTTTAAGAATGACAGAGCCTATTCCGGAACAGGCAAGAAAAAAAGCGTGGGATTCGATGCGGTCGCGGAGAATGCGTTTTTAAATAACGAAAAGTTAGCCGCAGCGGGTTGGTGGGTGGCTCCCTATTCGCAGTGGGATATCAAAACAGGGATGGGAAACACTTATTTCGCTTACTCATTTGCTACCCATGTGGTTAAAGTCCGCGTTGACCGGCTTACCGGAAAAGTTGCTGTACTTGAGGTTCTCGCCGTTCATGACGTCGGGCGGGCGATAAACCCGGAGGGAGTCAGAGCTCAGGCGGAGGGAGGAATAGTTCAGGGTCTTGGATATGCGTTAACCGAAGATTTGCAGTACAAAGACGGCAAGTTGTTGAACCCGTATTTTTCAAATTACATTCTGCCTTATCCGGAAGAAACCCCGCAAATGACGACTCTAATAGTCGAAGATATAGGACCGGACGGTCCGTACGGCGCAAAGAGCATGGGCGAACCGCCTATTATTCCTATCGGAGCGGCGATCATCAGCGCTGTTTCGGATGCTGTGGGTGTTCAATTAACCGAGATGCCGATGACTCCCGAGAAGCTGCTTCGCAGTATGGGAGCGCTGTCCGATGGTTGAGCTTCATCCCGCATCCTTCGGCGCGCTGATCCGGTCGATATTCTCCGAGTTCGAAGAACACCGCAGCATATTCAGCCTGCCGGAGGGCAAATGGTATAAGGCTCAGGAGAATACGGACAGCTCGGTAACGTTCAACGGGAAAAAAGCCGCGACGCCTCTCGGTCCTGCCGCGGGACCTCATACTCAGATGGCTCAGAATATCGCGCTCTCCTGGCTCGGCGGAGGGAGGATAATAGAACTGAAAACAATTCAAATCAACGACAGGCTGGATATCCCCCGTCCATGCATAGACGCGACGAACGTCGGATATAACGTCGAATGGTCGCAGGAATTGAGATTGGAGCAATCACTCATGGAATACGTTTCCGCAATGATGCTGATCGAGATGTTAAAGGCGGAAAATGTGCTGGGCGATGACGGAAAAGCCAATGACACGATATTCGATATGAGCGTCGGTTATGACCTGAAAGGTATTCAATCGGAACCGGTTCGCAGCTGGATAAGTTCAATGACGAATGCCGCTGAATTCATCGAAGACCTGATAAATGAAATTCCGTCAGGGTTTACCCGGTTTAAGGATTTGGAATATCAAAGCGAAATCAGCAGTTCGATAACGCTAAGTACATTTCACGGCTGTCCTTCGGACGAGATCGAATCAATATCGGAATTTTTTCTCACAGAAATGGGAATCGACGTTGTAGTGAAAATGAATCCTACCTTGCTCGGGAAGAAAAAAGTCGATGAACTCCTGCACGATGAGATGGGTTATAACGAGATTGAGACGAAACAGAAATTTTTTGACGATGATCTGCAGTTTGATCAGGCAATAGATATGACCGGACGTCTAAGCGAATTGGCGCTGAAAGAGGGTAGGCATTTCGGTGTCAAGTTCAGCAATACTCTCGTGGTGTCGAATCACAAAGATTATTTTCCCGATGATGAGGTCATGTACATGTCCGGTCCGCCTCTCCACGTGATAACAATGAACCTTGTAAGAGAATTCCGGAAGAGTGTTGGAGGAGAGGTTCCTATTTCGTTCTCCGCCGGTATCGACCAGCATAACTTTTCCGATGCCGTATCAATGGGACTTGTACCTGTCACCGTCTGCACAGACTTGCTCCGTCCCGGCGGCTATGCCCGGATGCATAAATACCTCAACCGATTGACAGACAGTATGAATGATGTCGGCGCTGAGAATATAGAAGAGTTCATCGTCAAGAGCTCCGGTGATAAAGAATACGAGGAAGCCTTACTTGCAAATACAGAAACAGTTGTCGAAAGGGTCAGCTCCGACGTCCGGTATAAGAGTGAGCAAAACAATCTCATACCAAAGAAGATCGGCTCGAAACTCCACCTCTTTGATTGTATAAACTGTGATAAATGCATCCCCGTTTGTCCTAACGTTTCGAATTTTTATATCGAAGTCGAACCCGGCGAATATGAGTATACGTTACTGAGATATGACGGTGAAAAAATCGAAGAAATGGCTGACGGCTCTTTAAAGATCGAAAAAAATCATCAGATTGCGAATTACGCCGATTTCTGCAACGAGTGCGGCAATTGCGATGTCTTTTGTCCTGAGGACGGAGGTCCCTTCATCGAAAAACCGAGATTCTTCAGTACGCTTGAGACGTTTAACCTATACCCGGAAGAAGATGGATATGTTGTTTATAGGAAAGACGGGGGTGAAGAGATGTTAGCGCGGGGTTCCGACAGGAATTATAAGCTGACGATGTTGAGCGATGAAAAAGCAAATTTCAGCGATGAGTATATATCAGCCGAGATTTCGATAGATGATGGATCCGTATTGGCTTCAAAAGCAAACTCAGATTGCCCTGAGGGTCATGAACTCTCCTTGAGAACATATATTATAATGTCAACTCTTCTCAATTCTATTAAAAAGAGCGGATCAACGAATTTTGTCAGAACTCTATTAGAGGAATCCGCTGTATGATTCTGATAGTGAACGCCGAGATTGTTACGGGAGATAAACAAAACCCGTTCATATCTGACGGGGCGATAGCGATCGAGGGAACTGAGATCGTCAAGGTGGGAAGCACATCCGACGTGAAATCAAATTATCCTGATGCGGAGATCATTGACGCACAGGGCGGAATGGTGACTCCCGGTCATGTAAACGCCCATATGCATCTTTACAGCTCGCTGGCGAGGGGCATGCCCCCTCCGGCGGAAACGCCGAAGAATTTCGTGGATATCCTCGAAAAAGTCTGGTGGCGACTCGACAGGGCTTTGACTTCCGAGGACGTTTACCTATCGGCATTGGTAGGGCTTATGGAAAGCGCAAAGGCGGGCGTTACGACGGTCATAGATCATCACTCGAGTCCGAACGCCATAACCGGGAGCCTATCGACAATTTCAAAAGCCGTCAGGGAAACAGGATTACGCGGCATCTTATGTTATGAGGTGCCAG
>JADFGO010000120.1 GCA_022567655.1 Candidatus Neomarinimicrobiota bacterium | reverse complement strand
CATCAGTGCGGTCAGGGCAAGCCCTAACCCGCATATTATTGTAGCGGTTAGGGTGTCAAAGACACTATTATTGAAGCCCAATCACGCGCTGAAACAGAAGTGACCACTCACGGAGCTTCTTTCAACATTCCGGTAAAGCCGGGAAGGAGGAAGTTCCATGTCATTGGATTTCATAACAGAGAAACAGAGTTATTCGGCGTTTTTAGAAGAATCAGAGGCAACAGCCAAACTTTACAAGCTGATGATAAAAAATCTTTGCGAGTTCATCGTCAATTCACGTAAACTTACCGAGCGGCAGGTGGAGATATTTCTGCTGCGCGCGAAGGGATTCACGTTCGAGGAGATAGGCAACATGCTCGGCATCAGGAAGCAGACGGTGCATGAATCGTGCATGAAGACGATCCAACTGCTTAAACTCCCGGAGGATGGTGGAACGGAGTAAGGAAAATTTTACTTTAATTCGATTATCATGAATATCCACCATAAGATATCTTGATCGTAAAAAGCACCAGGAAAGAACACCAAGATATCAACGATGTCTCCCGGTTGCTTATCATACTTAAAGATATCTGCTACTAAAGGCGGAACAGGCATCCAGTATTCCCCGTTTTCGTTCTTGACCAACATTTCGTCTTGGTATTGCTCTATAAACTGATTGGGAATGAGATCCATTTTTCCGATTGCTTGCAACAATATTTTTGAAGGCTCTTTCGTTGGACGAAAGGAGCCAGTATATTCAACTGAGAACTTGTACGGTTTTTCACTAAATTTAGTATTGATATGTACACAGACCGGATCAGCACATTTCTGCATATAATCAAAGACTATTTTTATGCTGTCAATATAAGAATAGCCGTACTTGCTCCATGCATAATCTTTCTCCTCGTCTATCAAGAATTGAATTTCATCCATTTTATTTCTCCATTTGGCGGTATCATCATTCTCTCCTAACATTATTGAAATAAGTAGTAATGTTGCATATTGGCCTGAAATAAAGTTGTTTCTTCGTAAAGCTCCGACCGAAGAATCGGGTATAGAATAAATTAATGATTCCGCTACATCCAAAACAAAATCGGAGAGTTTATTGTAGCGCTCTTTTGCTAATTTGTATTCTCCTTTCGAGTAGCTGTAATAGACCAAATCGGAATAAAAATTAATCAAAACCGTGTTGTCAACACCGGTGTTTTCAGTTAAGTACGATATGATCTGATTGGTATACTCCTCTGCTTTAGCGTAATCTTCTCTCTCGGACTCCAAATCTGCCAAACGCATTAGGGGAGCCACAAATTTAAGAGGATTGACGCTGGGTAGCTTTTGATGAATTGCGATTATTTGCTTAAAAATAGCTTCAGCAGTGTCTATTTTATCCTGCTTCAATGATATCATCGCTTTTAAGTAAAGAGGATCAACAATATAGAGATGCTCATTTCCGTATTTTTTTTCGACCAGTGAGACCGACTGATAGATTTTCTCAGAAGCTTCTTCGAATTCCTCCCGTTGCCAAAGTTGAACCGCTTTATTATATATTTTCCTCCATTCTTCATTGAGTGAATCATGAATTTCAATTATGTCTGAATTCGGAATTGTGGATAATTTATACTGCTTTGTAGGGCGGTTTTTCGGCTTTTCAGGAACCATAGTATCGGATGGAACTTCATCCCTATCTGAAAAATAACTAATTGAAGCGAAGATTATTATCAATACGATAAGAATTGAGAAGAATACTGGTTTGTTCATAAGCAGAGTATCCGGCTTGATTAATGATATAACATGATACGGAATATTATCATAAAAAACCAGAGAGTTTGAATCCTGCCCCGTACATCGAACCTACATCCCCTGACGGGACTCTTTATTTTAGGGGGTCAGAGGAGAATTCGGAGAGAATATCAAGTCATATTACGAACCGCATCCGGGGCAGAGGCGACTAAGAAAGTCAAAAGCCCGGTTTCGTGTCGCCGTTATGGGAAGGCGGTGGGGGAAGACGACTTTCGCGGTGCATGAACTCGCCGAAGCCGCGCTCGAAAAAGAGGGCGTTTACTGGTGGGTCGGTCCCGATTATGAGGCGGTCGACAAGGGGTGGTGGATCTTGATGGGCGCGCTCCCCGAAGAATTGATCTCGAAACAGAGAGCAGGCAAACCGAAGATCATCGAATTCGAGAACGGGAGCCGTATCTATTTCCGCACTGCGAGTAACCCGAACAGCCTAAGAGGCGAGGGACTATCCGGACTCGTGATGGACGAAGCGGCGCAGATAGACTCGAAGGCATGGGATTATGTCCTCAAACCCTCGTTAGTTGACCACAAGGGATGGGCGCTCTTCATCGGCACTCCTATGGGGAGGCAGAGCTGGTTCAACGAGCTCTATCTGCACGGCATGTCGGAAGATGACGAGTGGTCCGACTGGGAGAGTTTCAATTCTCCTTCATCCGAAAATCCATATCTTGATAAGAACGAACTTGAACGAACGAAAAAACAGATGTCCGACGATGTTTTCAGGCAGGAGTTTATGGCGGAATTTTTGGAGGATGCGGGCAGAGTCTTTCGCAATCTGAAAGAGAGCGTGAAGGGCGATTACGAAAAATATGAGTTCGGCAAGAAATATGTCATGGGTGTCGATCTCGCCAAGCATGAGGATTATACGGTCATCAGCGTGCTCAATCATTCGGGGCATCTCGTCTTTTTCGACCGGTTCAACAAACTCGACTACACTTTCCAGAAGCGGCGGATAGTCAGCACGGCAAGGCGTTACGACGCTCAGGTTCTGATCGACGCAACGGGTGTCGGCGACCCTATTTTTGACGATCTCAGACAGGAGATACGTGTTCTGCCATACCGTTTCACTAACAAATCTAAACGGGAACTGATAATGAACCTCTCGCTCGGTTTTGATAAACGGGTCATCACTTTCCCGGAAAATATCGAACTCATCACCGAGCTAGAGAAGTTCGGCTATCAAATCTCTCCAAACGGAAATGTCATCTACGCCGCTACGGCGGGTTTCCATGAGGACTGCGTCATATCGCTCGCCTTAGCGTTCTGGCAGCTCCAGCATCGCTGGAGCGTTCGGCATAAAGGGAGTGAGGTGGCGAGTGTGATTTATTGAGGGAGGTCAATTCCCCTCTATCAAGAGGGGTAGCCGATCCTTAAGAAATCTTATAGCAAGAGGCTGGGGTGTGTAAAGAGTAATAAACGAAGAATTAAATGTAATTTACGAACGTTAGTTTCTGACACACCCCGTCTTAGATAATCTTTGATTATCTAATCCACCCCTCTCAAGAGGGGAATTTTTTATGTGGTCAGGATGAATCCTGACTCGCACGAATAAAATAAGAACATCTTGGCGGTTAGGGCAAGCCCTGACTCGCATGTTTCCCTCTCCCCTTGAGGGGAGTACTCCGTAGGAGGGAGGGGTGTAATTGTTTGGTTCTCTCAATTAATAATTAAGCAGGCTATAAGTCACACCCTCCGCCCTTCGGGCACCTCCCTCAAGGGAGGAGGGTAGATTCTCGGAAAGGAATCGGCACCCTGACAAAATAGTACTATTTTGAGGGAAGAAAACCACCCCTTAATCCCCTCCTTAAGAAGGAGGGGATATTAAACGACACTCCAAAGAGGAATCAGATGGCTATGAGCAGAGCGGCATTGAAAAAGAGACATGGGGATTATGAAGCGAGCAAGGGGCTGTGGGATTTCTTCTATCAGTCGTACGAGGGTGGCGCGAATTACATCGAGGGCGGCAACCTCATTCAGCATCCACGTGAGGACACGACAGTTTACAACCGGAGGAAAGAGCGGGCATATTATGTCAACTACTGCGGCGCGATAATCGACACTTACATCGCTCATCTGAATAAACAGGCGCCTATCGTCAGCGTACCGAAGCCGGCGGGTGCGTGGGCTGAATTCAGCAAGGACGTGAACAGGCGAAGCGATTCGTTGATGGAGTTCCGCAGAGAGGTGCAGGTAGCGGCGATGGTGCTCGGACAGACGTTCATTGTTGTTGATAAGCCTGACAGCGATGCTGTTTCCTTAGCCGAAGAGATCGAATCCGGCACGCCGTTCTTTTCGCATTACTATCCTTGGGACGTAGTCGATTGGGACTTGGACGAGTTCGGAAAGCTGCAGTGGGTAAAGCTGTTGGAGGTTGACAAACGCGTGCCGTCCAATCCGTTCGAGAAGCAGACGGGGAACAATGTCCTATATAAAATTTGGCAGCGGGACAGCTGGACCCTCCTCGATTCTGACGGAAAGGTCGTCAGCACTGGAGAAAACCCGCTCGGCGAGGTGCCGATAGTTCCCGTCCTCAACAGGAAGAAGTTAGGCAAGAGCATGATGGGCATCAGCGCGCTCAACGATATCGCTTATCTGAACAAACGGATATTCAATCTCGGCTCGCTGATAGACCAGTTCGCGTTCAGCGCGGCATTTCCGATGCTGCGGAATCCGCAAGTACCCGGCGGAGAGAGCGGGGATATTTCGGTCTCCGAACGAACGATATTCGAATATCCCGACACGGCGAACCATCCGCCCGAATGGATGAGTCCGCCGACCGAACCGCTGAAATTCCTGTCTGAAGAGATAGCGACAACGGTCAAGGAGATTCAACGGATCGCGCGGCTTGAAGCGGGATTTGACGTAAAACCGGCTCAGGCTCAAAGCGGGATCAGCAAGGCGTTCGATTGGCTCTCCACCGCAACCGTTCTCGCCGAGAAGGCGGATAACTTCGAGGAGGCGGAACGAAACGCCATCCGCCTCTGGCTAAAATGGCAGGGGTTGGAAGATGTTCCTTTCACGGTCGACTACCCTGACGAGTTCGACGTGAAATCTCTGGAGAAAGAGATAGAAGACGCCGTGAAACTCAAAAGCCTGCAGATCTCCCCGACGTTCGAAGCTGAACTGATGAAACGACTCGCCAAAAAAGCGCTGCCGAAACTGACAGACGAAAAAACCAATGACATCGAGGAAGAGATAACAGGGTAGGGGGTGTCACAGAAACTTCTTTACAATGTCTAAATCTTGACACACCCCGTCTTTTGGCTTCGCCAAAATCCACCCCTCTTATTAGAGGGGAATTATCGGACTATTTCTCAATTATTAACCACCCCTTTATCCCCTCCTTTGGAAGGAGGGG
>JADFGO010000119.1 GCA_022567655.1 Candidatus Neomarinimicrobiota bacterium | reverse complement strand
ACATGCCTCCCGCCGATGTTGATACAAAAAGTGATCTGATCAAGAAACATCTGCTAGCTCTTCCGGAATATCAAAAGTCAAATTCTATTCACATATTTATCGGCAGCCTTCCGGGCGAAGTGAGAACCAAACCAATGATCGAGCACGCTCTTTCAGAAAACAAAAAGGTAATAGTTCCGATATATCACGGTATTGATAAACCTCCCTCGCACTCTCTGATTCAAAACCTCGACTCGCTTGAACTGACACAATTCGGTATTGAACAACCTGCTGAAGACTCGATCATTCCGGCAGATATGAACAGCGCCGGGATCATTCTCGTTCCTTGTCTGGCTGTGGATGCATCGGGGAACCGAATCGGAATGGGCGGTGGGTTTTATGACAGGATTCTCAGCGGTCTCTCCATCAGAAAAATTGCTCTGGCTTATGATTTTCAATTTATAGAAAACCTACCGGCGGAGGAAAATGATATCAATGTGAATTTTGTCGTGACCGAGAAGGGTGTCACTCAGATAAAATAATGAGTAAGCGATTACAAAATAAAGCCGCTAAGATCGACCTGCTCTTAGAAGAGGTATACGGCATCCCTCAACCGGGTAAAAACGTAAATGTGCTGGATGAACTGATACTGACGCTGCTGTCGCATAACACTAACGACATAAATAGGGACAAAGGATATGCCGAGCTGAGAAAACAGTATCCCACTTGGGGAATAGTCAGAAATACACCGAGAAAGAAAATCGAAAACGCGATCCGTATAGCAGGTCTGGCTCCTGCAAAATCGGGATACATAAAAGATACACTCGATTTTATAGCTGATAATTGGGGTAAATTAGATCTCGATTGGATTTGCGATAAAGACCCTGCATGGGTCGAAGAAACTTTTACGCAGGTCAAAGGTATCGGCGTCAAGACTATTAATGTTGTTCTCTCATTTGCCTGCAATGCCGATCGGTTTCCTGTCGACACACACATAAACAGAATATGCGCCCGACTCGGTTTTGTCCCGGAAAACAGTCCACCCGAGAAGACATACAAACTCATGGCTGATATTTTCCCTAAAGGAAAAGCGTATTCATTTCATATTAATATTATCGATCATGGAAGAAAAATCTGCAAGGCGAGAAATCCGCTTTGCGCTGAATGTAATTTGAGGAGACATTGTCTCTATTACAAAAATATTAAATAATTTTCATCTTTGACCGCAGACAGCTATCGGACGGGCTACCTTAAATGGGATAGTTGTTTTTTCCGCGAGAATTGGGAATAAACAGATTGTATTAAACGTAAAAGTGGGGTACATTTGTTAGCGTCGTAATAGAACCACTTTTGTTTCTAACAAAAAGAATTGGAACGCTCAAGGCAGTATTAATTTATTACTCAATTGAATCTGTTTAAGTTTGATATAGGGAATAATTGGCTATCAAATTTTTATATTCGGCAAGCATAAAACTATCGGAAGGACAGAAACTATGAGTCAATTCGTTAAAACGTTTTCATTTATCGATATTCTCGGCCTAATACTGGCAATAATATTTTCATCGGGAGGTCTCAACAGCTCCACCTTACAGGATGATAATAAAGAAGAAAACAATCTTGGCAAATCTATTTACGAGCAAAAATGTTCTAACTGCCATGGCGAAGACGGAAAAGGAAACGGACTCGCAGCACAGTTCTTACGTCCGTATCCGTTAGATTTTGTGCTTGGACTTTACAAGGTGAGAACGACCGCAACCGGAAGTATTCCCACAGATGCCGATATCCGCAAGAGTGTCAAAGAAGGGATCCACGGAACCGCCATGCCCTCGTGGGCCCCATTTATAACTGGCGATTCTCTTGAAGCGATTATAGAATATGTTAAATCCTTTTCATCGCGATTTGCAGAAGAGAGCGCGGAAATCGTAAGAGTGGATAAGCCTATGGCGAGTTCGGCAAAGAGTATTCTCAGTGGTAAAACATTTTATGAAGACCTCGGATGCGCAGATTGCCACGGTGATGATGGTTCAGGTGAAGGCGACGATGTCGCTGAGCTTGAAGATGATCTCGGCAGACTTACCGTTGCTGCAAATCTTACAGAGCCGTGGACATTCATAGGAGGTTCATCGGCAAAAGATATCTATCTGCGTTTGGTGACGGGAATGAACGGGACACCTATGCCGTCTTATGACGATTTGGTAAGTTCGAATCAGCTCTGGGATTTGTCAAACTATGTTATATCTCTCGCTAGAAAACCTGTATGGGAGATGGATGCGGATGAGCTTGGTGAGTATTATGCGAATATGGATGAAGAGAACAGGATGAACCCTATTGAAAGAGGCGCGTATCTCGTTGAATACCTTGGCTGTCCCCATTGTCATTCACCCTTTGACGAAGATGATAGAATGATACGGGAATTGAGGATGGCGGGAGGAAATATGTTCAGGTTGGGACCATACGGTGATTTCGTTTCAAGAAATTTAACGCCCGATGAAGAGACTGGATTAGGAAAGGCTACAGATGAACAGATTATCAGCGCGATAACGAATGGAATAAGAGTAAACGGGGACCGAATGATGCCGTTCCCGATGCCTTGGCCTTCATACGCCGGGTTGAGCGACGATGATCTCTCGGCGTTATTGGTGTACATGAGAAGTCTTCCACCCGTGTATAACAGTATTCCGGAAGTAAAAAAGAGAAATCCTATAGAATATCTATGGGGAAAGTTTGAATTGCTCATTTTACAAAAACCGTTTCCTCCTGAAGGAACGCACGGAAATTTTGGGGAGGTGAAAGTGAATGAGCAGATGTAGACAGAGGATATTTTAGCTTGGACAAATTTCTATTTTATAAAGGAGTATTCTAAGATTGAACCAAATATTTAAATGGATTTTGATTTCAGCTCCCGGAATTGCCTTCGCCGGTTTTATCGCAGTCCTGTGGTATATACCGCCATTTATGACGACTCCTCCGGAAGAGTTTATAGAAATGACGCTGAGCGCACCGCCATCGCTTGATCATATAGAAGACCCCGCACTGCGGCTCTTAGCTGAAAAAGGTAAGTATATCATAACCACGGGCGACTGCATCGAGTGCCACGTTCCTATGGGCTCCAGAGGACCGAACTTCGACGAATATTTAGCCGGCGGAATGAAGTGGGTGACACCAATGGGTTCTTTTGTATCACGGAACTTAACTCCCGATCCCGAAACCGGTCTTGGAAGACAGAGCGACGATGAGATTAAACAGGCTCTGCGCAGCGGTCTGAGAAGTGACGGAAGTCTCATGCACCCCCTCATTATGCCCTGGATATTGACAACCACATTGTCGGAAGAAGACCTGCATGCGGTGGTGATCTATCTGAGGAACATAAAGCCTGTATATCATAAAATTCCAGACCCGGATCCCAATGAGACCTCTAATATTTCGAGGCCTCTAATGGAGGATTTCGGTGGACATGAATAAAGGCGATATATTTAAACTAGCTTTATCAAAATTATATTCATATCGAACATTCTTGACACAGCCCGTCTTAGATAATTTTAAATTATCTAATCCTCCGTAGGAGTTCCTTCGGAACACCCTTCCCCGCCCGCCTGGCTGTCGGACAGGCCAGACCAATGTCCTGCCCGGCGAGCGGTCAGACGGGCGGGCTGGTTATTAGAGGGGAATCCTTATACTCTCCCCTTGAGGGGAGTGCCTCGCAGAGGCAAGGGGTGTAATTGGTCGGTAACGAAAAACTTTATGAGAACATAAGAATCACACCCCCCGTCTGACATTAGTCGGGCAGGTCCGTCCCGAAGCTTCGGGACACCTCCCTCGAGGGAGGAGATATTTGATGTGCGGTCAGGGCAAGCCCTAACCCCACAGATAAACCGTTAAAACGGTTAGTATATATTTTTTGATATATCAGTAGCCCCGGACTTAAGTCCGGGGCTAATAAGAATCTCCAACACCCGTAACCATTTTAATGGTTTTTCAGATTATCGTAATATAAATACAATCACATTCTCCGTCTCGCACAGGAGGCAGGCCCGCCTGACATTGGTCGGGCAGGCCACCCTGACCGTTTCCTGATAGTTGACAAATCAACTTAGGGGAGACATGAAAAAACCCACCATTTCGCTCTGCATATTCGCCCGGGACGAGGGAGCGACTATTCGTGATGCAATCGAGAGCGTCAAGCCGCTCTGCGACGAAATTATTATCGGTATCGACAACACTTCCTCCGACAACACGGAGAGGATCGCTTCAGAATACGCCGACGTTCTATACCGGTTCGACTGGAACGGCTCTTTTTCGGACGCCCGGAATCTCGCTATGTCGAAATGCACGAAGGAGTGGATCTTCATCTGGGACGCACATGAGTGGATGTCACCGGAGCATGTGGAAAAGCTAAGAACCAAAATGTGGCAGGTGATAGATGACGATTGTCCCGCCATCGGTTTTAAGCTCCTTATGGAAGACGGCGCCGTGGGGATGCAGACAAGGCTCCTTAAGAACGGCATAGGCTGGGAGTATAACGGCAAGGTGCATAATCAGCTGAACACTTCCGAGGTTGACCCGAACGGGCTTTCGATGGGGTTTCGCGATATTGTCATAGAGCACCGTCCCACGAAAGCAAACAGGAAGATCCGCAAAAAGGAGCGATACGAACAGATAGAAAAAGACATGGGAGAGGTGCTGAAGAAACATCCGAAGGACGTGCGGTCGGCGTTCTATCTTGCGTCGATCGCTCATGAGCAGGGGATGTACGAGAAGGCGATAGGTTTCTACAGGCGCTATCTGAAGAACTCGAAGGACGCTGCGGACGGTGTGGAGAGGTATCTCGTGACCTGGCAGATGGGAAGGTGCAGGATGGCTTTGAATCACACGGAGAAGGCAAAAACACTGTTCCACGACTGCATCACGATGAGGTACGAAATCCCGCTGGCGTATGTGACGCTGGGTGAGATCGGCGTCAAAGATGCCGAGGGCATGCAGCAGGAGATCGATGAAAATATTGAGGAAGATATTCTTCAGAGGAAGTGGAGCGAAGCTGAAGGATACTATAAAAAGGCAATCGAGCTGGCGGATGAGAATCCGATGCCTGACTCGACCGTATTCTACCCGGGTGCGTTCTATTCATGGCTGCCGGTCTGGAACCTCGGAAAGCTCTACGAGATGAACGCGATGTACGACCAGGCGTTGTACTGCGTTTTAAAAGCGGGGAAGTTCGGCGATTTCCCCCCGAATCTGAGGGAGACGTGCGAGGAGGCTGTTGTGAAGCTGCGTGGAGTTATAAAGGAACAGTTGACGGCAGACGATGAGGAAATATCGAAAATAGCGACGGTGCGCAAAGGGAAGCCGAAACTCGTCATTTTTGATTCATTCGGCTCATTCACGAAGGAGATTGCCGACCGGTTCGAGGGAGATTACACAGTGGTCGTCTCCAACGAATTCAATACCTCATTAGCGTGGTGGGG
>JADFGO010000118.1 GCA_022567655.1 Candidatus Neomarinimicrobiota bacterium | reverse complement strand
CCCATCCCCTGTTAACCGACCCAGCCAATGGATTTTCGCCCGGATTCACAGCCGAGAGGAGCTTCATCGGAGTACTCAGTGTAAATGCCAGCGCACCTGCCCCTAACTCCATCCACCTGAGAAACTCTCTCCTCTCCATCCCTCTACTATCATTTCCTTCAGTTTTTTTATTCATTGTCGCTTCCTCGCTATACTTGAAAATCTCCTGTATTCACGGTTCGTTCTGGTATACTTTTTAATACGCGATTACCAAGTCTTGCCAGATTGTCACCGATTTTTTACCGTCCCGGTCACCGGCACTTCCGTTCCAGACTGAAAAAGCCACGGAAAGATGCTGTCCCGGAACAAAATCCATACTGTTTTGACCCTCACCCTTCATAGAGCGCCTGAAAACAACCCTATACGTTCCGATATCGTATACCCCGAATGATTGTACGTTCTGCTCGATCATAGGCCGGGCCTTGAGCGTACCGAATCCCGTCGCTGTGAGATTTTCCACGGCAGATTTTCTCGTCGGATCCGATACAATATTTCCTGCTCCCCATCCGGTTATAAAATCCGGATCAGACTCAAGGGTCAGCGCATTACGCGCCGGTTGTTCTAAAGCAGATTTCATAAGATTGGGATATGAGTCGATTCCTAAGTTAGGGTACATTTTATCTATATCCTGGAATGCGGGTTCAAGATCCGCCTGCCGTTCTGATTTCCACATCCAGATAGTTACTGTCTGATTTTTTTCACCCATTCCGAAAAAAGGAGGGTCATTTTCAGCTGAAAATTCGATGGCGGCGGCATCGCGGAAATCCTGAACTCGAATCGCCGTATGATCGTCGGTTGCATCTGTCCATGTCAACCTGAGCGACAGCTCTTTACCGTCATGAAGAGCTTGCACTGTCAATATTTCCGGCCTGTCAACTCTCCACCACAATGGCATCATATGGATGTTGATTGATCCAGCCTCTCTCCAGATTCCTGCATCAGGATGCTCTGGAATCTTCTCCACTCTGTTCGCTACGATCCTGAATTTCTTCATTTCTGCTATTTCACGCTGTTCCTCGCTTGACATTTCGAGGATGAAATGGGTCAGATGCCACGCCTCCTCTCCGTAAGACCAATCGCTCATAGGCATTGGGGTACCCGGCATCCCCAATACTATCCTGCGGTATACCTCTTTGGGATCGGGATTGCCCTTGAACACACCCATAGTTAGATCCCTCGGCCGTGTCGGCATTCCCTTCTCATCTATCTGGTCGGTGACGCCATCCCCCTCTCCTGTAGTTCCGTGACATGAAGCGCAGGCATCCCGAAACCGTTCAGAGGCTAACCTTGCCCTTTCTAACGTATATTCAGCTTCAGGAGGGATACGCAACATTCCCACTCCGCTGTCACCTACAACCACGTTCGGCTCTATCGGTTCGTTCGCAAAAGATTTGATGTAATGGACGAGACTCCATCTCTCATTTTCGGTTAAGTGCGCCCAGGAGGGCATCGAAGAACCCGGAATCCCCCTCGAAACAGTTCCGAAGATGTCATCATCTGTTGGTACTCTCTCCCATGTAGACACCATCCGATATCGGGCTGCCACAAAATCTCTCGGTTTTGGATATAGTAAGTAGGCTGCTGCGCCTTCTCCTGCCCCGTCCAATCCATGGCACGGCGCGCACTTTTTATCGTACAGAATCTTCCCCACTGCCAACAGTGGGGGTGATGACTCCACATAACTCAGAGGACTCAGGCTCCTTGGCAGCTCACCTGTCTCAATACTCAAAGGTTCCTTGGAGATTTCCGGTTGTGCGCACGTAAACAAAATAATTCCTACTATTGCTATAATTGGTAAAGAATAGGAAGTCTTATTGTGATTGCTCATAGCAATATTCCCTCATATTTTGATATTGACATTCTATCCCCCCATCTGGCACATGAATTGAGGATAAGAATTCCCTTTCGTGGCTGTTTCCATCATTAAATGCTTCTCCGGTTTACAGGATACGGTAAGTTTGATCGCATCCTTGATTTCATTCTCATCCGCTCCGGCTCTCAACATACTCAACAAGTCCGTACCCTGATTACTGGCGAGACACGGAATGAGAACACCCTTTGCAGAGAGTCGCATCCGATTACAGTCGGAACAAAAGTTAGAGCTCAAAGGACTGATGAAACCTACCGTGCCTATGCCGTTAGGTCTGCGGAAATACTTTGCAGGCCCTGATCCTGCGGGCCAATCTTCGATAGGAATCGGTTCTAAAGGATGAGCTAATTGCATCATTTCTTCTAATGGAACTCTTCTCTCAAATGAGAAATAACCGGTCTCCCCCATCGGCATAAGCTCTATGAAACGTACATGGACCGGATAAGTCTCGGTCAGAGCTGCGAAATCGTTTATCTCATCTTCATTCATACCCCGCGACACGACAACATTAAGTTTCACGGGAGAGAATCCATTATCTAATGCACACTCGATTCCCTCTAATACATCAGTGATATTGCCGAAAGAAGTTATACTCTTGTATTTATCAAAGTTCAGAGAGTCAATGCTGATGTTGATCCGATTTAATCCTGCATCGGATAAAGCAGGCGCGAACTTTTTTAAGAATATCCCGTTGGTACTCAGTGAGATGTCATTTATCGAACCCAATTCTCTTAATTTCCCGATCAATGAGGGCAATTGGGGACGTATGAGAGGTTCTCCCCCTGTAATACGAAGTTTCAAAATTCCTAATTCGGAAAAAGATCTGACGAGGGAAATTATCTCCTCATCTGACATGATATCAGAGGCAGAACTGAAATTCGAATACGATTTAGGGAGACAATACGAGCAACGGAGATTACACCTGTCCGTTACCGATAAACGGAGGTAATCTATGTTTCTGTTTAGAGAGTCAACAAGCATGTTACAAACGACATCTCCTTTTTACTGGTGATACTTATTCAGTCAGCGGCAACAACTGCCTCAGTAGGATTTTTCAAATAGACCCCACTTAATTCCTCTAAAAGCCGGTGGAATTTTTCGTGTACTCCCGGACCGATTTTCTCTTCCTCGGCTCTTTCGAAATCCACTAAAAGAGATTGCTGCCTCTCTTCCGGAATATGAATATCGGCCATTTTGAAAAGAACGTTATTCTCTTTATCAATGTGCTCCGTTAACAGTGCGATGTATTTCCTCGCATATCGGACAAAGTCCTTAGACGCGGATTCCCTTCCATCTTTGTAGTCATCAATTGAGTTGCTCATGCCTTTGACATTATCTCGCCCTACGATATGCTCCGATAACATTACCCCTATCGGTCCACCCTCATTGGGTATACCATATTCTTCCAGGGCAGGAAAGAGTATATCCTCTTCTTTACCATGATGACATTTGTCAGCAAACACTTTGAAGAACTCTACTATGTTTTCGAGATCTGTTGATTTCACGTTTTCTCCGGTATCGAGCCTGAGACAGACCTTCTCTAAGATATTCAGCATTACCAGTATTGCATCGTGTTCTTTTACCAATATATCTGTTGGTTTCATTTCTTCTCCTGTAAAGATATTCCACTCGTTAAATGAAATAAAAATTTTGCGAGTATAGTCGCCTTAATTACAATTATTATGCCATTCTTACACTTTTAGGATATCTTTCGGCATAAGCGGCTGATTATCAATGTGATAGCTTTAGTAATGTTTTAACTGATTAGCTTATTGGGATTGATTATTTCCCAGAAATGCAATACTTCGAGTTCAGATTCTTAATAATGCGAATCCGGAACGATTTCATTAAACAGGTCGGTGTTTTCTATAGCACATCTTCTACCCACGACAAAGCAGCCATCATAGAGGGCAGTCCTATTGTGGGCAGGGATAGAATTACAGCGTGACGAATCTCATCGGGTTTGACACCTACACGAAGCGCCTTCCGTGTATGAGAGTGAACTGCTCCCTCTAACCTTGCTCCGATCGAGATACCGAGTTTTACCAACGAACGAGTCTTTTCATCCAAAGGACCCGAATTGTGAACCGCATCTCCCAGTTTTTCATAGCTTTCACCCACCTCGGGATATCTTTCCATAAACTGGAGATAAAATGTTGGTATTTTGTCTGAATTTGTTTTTGACATCATAAACCTCCTTGATTTTTCTCTATAGAGAATTTAAAAGATTTCTCGAACTTCTTAAGCAAAATATAATCTGAATATTGACCTTACCCCCTATACTTGAAACATACACTATGTTACACATTAAGTCGTTAGAATGCACTGGAGTTTTTGCTCATTTCTAATAAACAACTCTTTTTGGAAACAAATGCAAAAGTCCCAAAAACCTATTCTGCAAGCAATGAAAAGAATGTTAAATTCCCCACGCTACTGTTGATGTATTCCTAACTGACCTCACGCTCAACAGGCGTGTACCGATTGTTGATTTTAATCAACTTACAAACCTCATGTCACAATAATGGCACAAACCCGAACCTCTTTCGTTATAATCTTAAGTCCCTGCACAGATAGGATATGAATTATTTAGATTCAAGAACCATTCTTATAATTACGCAACTATAACCACTCTCTGCGAACCGGAACAGTCAAACACTGTTTTGTCACCATTCATTATTCTTTGTTCCGTTAACTATTGCATATCTGCGGTTAATTCTCTTCTTAGGCTCCATGAACGCCAGATGGTGTATATTGCAGGTATGACTATTAGCGTCAGGACCGTTGACGTCAACATTCCTCCCACCATAGGTGCAGCGATACGCTTCATAACATCCGCCCCTGTACCAGCGCTCCACATGATGGGTATCAGGGCTGCGGTCGTAGTAGTAGCTGTCATTATAATTGGCCTCATACGTTGAAGGGCGCCTTGTGTTACTGCCTCTAACAGTAATTCCAACGATGTCATTCTTCCCTCGGTTTTATATCGTTCATAGTATTGGTCGAGATAAACTATCATAATTACACCTGTCTCCACCGCTACGCCTCCGAGAGCGATTATTCCCACCCACACCGCAACGCTCGTGTTGTATCCGAGAACGTATAGAATCCAGATTGCTCCGATAAACGCGAAAGGCACTGAAATCATAACTATCATTGTCTTCGTTACTGAGTTGAAATTGAGGTAAAGCAGCATGAAAATAATAACAAGAGTGATCGGCACAACCAACATCAGTTTTGCGCGAAGACGCTCGAGATAAGTGTACTGTCCCGCCCATTCTAAAGTATATCCACCGGGAAGTTCAACACTCTTCTTGATATATTCTTTTGCCGCCTCTACATAATCGCCATAGCTTTCACCTATCACATCCACAAACACTAACCCGACCTTTGAGCCGTTCTCTGAACGGATCATAGGTGGACCGGTTGTCAACTTTAAGTCTGCTACCTGATATATGGGAATCTGCGCTCCTGAAGGGGTCGGGACGAGTATACGCTTTAATTTATCCACGTCATCACGGAGCTCTCTGGGGTATCTCACATTCACCGGATAGCGCTCCTGACCTTCTATGGTTCGGGTTATATTCTTTCCTCCGATTGCTGTCTCGATGATGTCCTCCACATCACGTACG
>JADFGO010000117.1 GCA_022567655.1 Candidatus Neomarinimicrobiota bacterium | reverse complement strand
CTTCCATATCTATTCTTTCGCTGCTTCATTCAAGTCATCTATTGTGTACTTTATGGACAATGTAGTGGTTTATAGACAAAGCCTAATTTGTTTCAACAAACTCTGTCTTCAGTTGTTTTAAGGAAGATAAAGATTTTATTTTATTTATTCCTTTTCTTGATAATACTGTTTTTACTAAGCCATAATATTCATCTTGGTCTTTTACTCTTAGCTTTATTACTAATTCCCAATCACCAGTGCAAATGTCAACGCTTTCAATCTGCGGAATTTTTGCTAATTCTTTTGCAATCTTTTCCGGATCTGTATATTCGTCTGGTGCCAAATTAATTAGTATAAAATTGCACAATCCTTCATCTATTTTTTTATAATCAAAAACTGCTTTATAGGCTATAATTGTTTTTTCTTTTTCTTTGGGAATAATAATCTCGGGATCTATTCCATTTGGAATAACCTGCACCTTTAACCCGGGATCAATGTTCTTTAAAATAGTATCTTTTAAATCGGGCATTGTGAGCCGCCCTAGCCCTACCACTGTGTGGGGATTATCTATTGCATGAGTTGTCAACACATGAGCCATTAACAACGACTTACCCGAACCAACGGAACCGCTTAACATTATTTGCTGAACGCCTTTGGAGTAATCGAAGTTTCTGCGTATGTCTTCAATAACAGGATAGTGGAAGCCAACATCATGTGGATCGTATTCCGTTAATAACGGAATTTCCCCAGCGCCTGGATTGACCTCCACCGCAATGTTACCGTCTAGCATCGCAATATTTTACACTGTTCTGTTTTAAACAACTAATTTCTAATTTATAGTCGTGCATTTGCTGACTCGAAGTCGCAAACACAACTATTATTATACTTAAAAAGAATAACATTATTTCTCTCCTTCGTTTAATTCTACATAACAATTATAACAAAGCGGAGTTGGCCAATCCTCTGTATCAGCTAAAATAATACCTCCACATGGGCATCTCTGTTCTGTGTTTTTTTTCATTCATTCATTTCTCTCTTTCGTTGTCGTTTAAAAAAACTATTATTATTAAAGCATTTTACATTGATTATGTTCTTCACAAATTTTCAAAGCATTTTCAAATTCAAAATCCCTTTCGGAGTCCTGGTCAACCAGAATGCTGATCTTATCGCCTATAGTTCCCTCTATGTTAAATTGCTGCTTCTGAACGAGTTTGAAAGATGTGTTCTGATTCTCGGTAAAATTCTGTGCTACAGTACTTCTGTTCTCGTTTCGGATTCCGCCTCGTATGTTGATGTTACCGGTAACGCGTAATGCCACGTCCTGCCCGGCTATTGTCGCACCCACAATCTCGATTGCGCCTCCCCGCCCTCTCTCACGTTCCCGGCTTATTACCTCCTCCACTCTCCTATCCCAGTCCTCTAACAGGTTCATATCCTTAGCCAGCAGATAGTAGTCTTTGATGCTCAAAATTGTGGGCGCCTGTATGTCACGACCCCGGTACAGCCTTCTGAATATTATATGAGTGCCGGATGAATCTATTTCTACAACTGATTGGAACAAATTTGGCCTGACAGGTAATATAGCTCCATCCAATAAAAGTGTGGAATCGTCCGGATGCCAGTACAAACCCTGATAAGGTTCTTCAAAAACTGGAACAAAGCCCGGTATGGGATATATGGAAGGTTGATCCTTGCTCTGAGCTGACAGCGGGGAGACTTGAGTTATAATCAGTATAGAGAATATTATGAAACGGCGACAAGCCGATGATAATCGCTGGCTGCCGCTCTCTTCTATTGTTTTCGTCTTATAAATCATCAAATTTTTTAGACAGTAATATTTAGACACAGTCGTCGTATCGATTCTATGCTATAGGCAGCTTCCCTCCTGTTTAGGCATACATTTCCTTTAAAATTCTTAACATCTCGCTAAAAGCTTTCTGACGGTGACTGAACGCCCTTTTTTCATCGGCGCTGAGCTCCCCGAATGTCTTCTCCGAATGTTCCGATTGAAATATCGGGTCGTATCCGAATCCGTTCGAACCTCTCGGCAAATCGGTGATAAATCCTTTCACTTCGCCTTTTGTAGTGATGCTGTTGACGCCGTCTACCAACGTCGCAATGCAAACGAACTTAGCCGTTCTACTCTCCTCGGGGATTCCCTCGAGCTTGGACAGCAGAAGATTACGGTTATCTTCGTATGTTGCGTTTTCTCCCGCAAAACGGGACGAACGTACTCCCGGTTCGCCGTTGATAGCGTCAACGAAAAGCCCTGTATCATCCGCGATAGCCGGTAATCCTGTTGCCTTTGAGGCGCTCTTTGCTTTCAAAAGGGCGTTTTCTTCTAAAGTCTCTCCCGTTTCGTCCACCTCCGGTGCATCTTTAAAATCAGTTAATGGGAGCACTTCAACAATGCTGTCGCCCAAAATCTCACTGATTTCCCTAAATTTGTCCTCGTTTCTTGTAGCTATAACAATCTGCATAATTCAGAATACTCTTCTTTTACTGATAAGTTTTGTAATAGTTTCCTGTTTAGATGATTAGGAAACAACCACGAAAGGCATTGATTTCAATACGTTTATTACAACAGTTATTATTAATTCTACTTTTCCCTTCCTAATTTCCCTGCGCAGCCAAAATATTCGCTGCCATACCCGATTATCCCCGCTCTCTCGGGCAAATAACCGTGTAAAAGTATAATCCTGACTAAATATTGTCAATGGATTTATCTATCTGTTTTCAACTGCTTTATCCGAAATGCGATTCTTCCAACCATTCCCTGAGATCATGCTTTTGCTATACTTGAATTCATTGTTTGAATTCTCACACACGTCCGGCTATATTTATTATCGTTATGCGGTAAAATAGATAAATATTGATATTCTATAACTTCATAAAACTTTTTCTCCGCCTGGCGGTCGATTTATTCTTTGATGAGGTAGAAGTACGTCATGCCGAACACGTCCCGATACAGGGACCGCTTATCATTGCGGCAAATCACCCCTCGAGCATTATGGACGCTATGATCTTAGGAGTAAAAACTCCGAGAAAAATACATTATATCGGTCACGCGGGACTCTTTTCAAACTTCGTAAAAAGGAAATTTCTCTATGCTATGGGGATTATCCCGGTTTACCGCAAAGAGGACAATCCGGACCGGATGGACAAGAACGTCGATATGTTTCGCGCCGCATATAAAATATTAGAGGATGGTAAATGTATCGGTATCTTCCCCGAAGGGACGAGCCAGACAGGTAGAAAGGTGCTCAAACTCAAGACCGGGACGGCGCGTATCGCTCTCGGCGCGGAAAAACAAAACGATTTCGCTCTCGGACTCAGCATCGTTCCACTCGGATTCTACTTCACGGCAAGGCACCGTTTCAGAAGCAACGTTCTGCTGAATTTCGGCAAACCGATCACCGTAACAGATTACAGGGATGACTACGAAAATGATGAATACGAAGGCGTACACACGCTGACAGAGAGAATTTCCGATGAACTCGGTAAGCTTACATTAAATATTAAAAAGGACGGGTTGAACGACTTTGTAACCGATCTTGAAAAGATTTACCGGGCGAGACTTAAGAGCGATCTCGAAGAAGAGGAAATATTGATATCCGATGATGAAGTATTCAAAGATATGTTCCTCTCCCAGCGACTGGCTGATGCCGTGGAATATTACATGGAAACCAAGCCGGATGAAGTCATTGCTCTGATGAAGGAAGTTAAAAATTACCGGTTAAAGATAGACAGATTGCAGTTGCATGATTCGATGCTGCAAAGCGACGCTAAAAGCGCAAAGGTCAGAAAGGGAAGCTGGAAAGTCGCCTTCTGGGGCGTTATAGGTTTCCCCGTTTGGGTTGCCGGAGTAATTACGAATTATATACCTTATAAATTCGCAGAACAGCTCGGTAAAAAGATCGGTTACGATAAAACTAAAACCTCATCGGTACTGATGATCGGCGGCGGACTCGGATTCATAATTTATTATGCCATCGAGACATACGTTATCTGGACGATTTTCGGCCCAATACTCGGATTGCTCTTTCTTGTTTCAGTTCCATTCCTTGGTTTCGGCGCGCTCGCCTACGGAAGGAAACTCAAACAGCGGTGGCGGATGTGGAGCTTCTCTATTACTTTACTCACCAACCGCCATATCATCAAGAAGCTGCAGCTCGAGCGTAGAAGATTATTAAGACGGTTGGATGAGTTCAAGGAAGACTATTTGAAAGTGATAAATCAGCAAGGGTGAACGATGGAAAAGAACGTGGCTCAGCCGCAAATGAAGTGGCAGACAATCACCTTTGTTTCTCTCACTATCTTAATTGCTATTCCCATTTCTATTTATGTACTGCAATATCAGACCGATATAATCGTGCTTGAAAAGTACGGGCATCTGATCTCAAACCGTGTTGTCTGGTCAGTTGAAACGGACGAAAAGGTTGTGGCGCTGACGTTTGACGACGGACCTCATGAAAAGTACACGACTGAACTGCTTGACACATTGGCGAAATATGACGTAACGGCTACTTTTTTCCTCATAGGAAAAAACGTGGAGCAATATCCTGAAATTGTCAAACGGATTCGGAACAAGGGTCATGAATTAGCGAATCATTCTTATGACCATCCGATTCTTCCGTTTAAGAGCCGTAGGGAAATTCGACGGCAGATAGATTCAACTTCCTCGCTAATAGAAAGCGCTGCGGGAGTCATACCGAAATACTTCCGTCCTCCCATGGGTCTGTTCACCTCTTCGGTGCTTGATGTGACCGAAGAGAGCGGTCACATTGCCGTGATCGGGGAGGTTTATCCGCGTGATCCGAATAAGCCCGGTGTCGATAAAATAGTCGAAAGAGTGCTGAAACGGACAGAACCCGGCTCAATTATAATAATGCACGACGGCGGAACATGGGGCAAAATCGACCGTAGCCAGAGCGTCGCCGCCGTCCCGATCATTATTGAAAGCCTACGGGAAAAGGGCTACAGGTTTCTGACTGTCAGCGAACTCATATCTAACAGTCAGGAAAAGCCCTAACTCGCCTGCGTTATCGAAAATTAAAGGTGTGGCGTAGCCCCCGCTGAAAGCGGGGTCTGCGTTTGACGACAATCGAATAACGCAGGCACCTTCGGTGACTGTGCAACAATCAATACTGTCATTCTGAATCCGTCAGCTGACGGATGAAGAGCCGAAGACGAGCGCAGCCAATCTCGCTTTTTTATAATCGGCATTCCGAACTTTACACTATTCTCAGAATCCTCTGAACAAAGTCCCGCCATAGGCAGAGCAGCCCCTCTCAACCGGTAATTTTGCCCTCTCCCCTTGAGGGGAGTGTCCGCCAGCTGGCGGACGAGGGGTGTGATCGTTTGATAACCTCAAGATTTGGGGGATGATAGACTAATTACACCCTCCGTCCGCCCCGAAGCTTCGGGGACGGACACCTCCCTCAAGGGAGGAGATTCTTGTGGCAGTCAAGGCAAGCCCTATTCCGCACGTAAATTCTATTCCGACCCATCGGTCGGAAACCCAATAACTCAAATATAGCACCGTATAAACAGGTTTTAGTCCAACTCCCTCGGGTCGGTGATCTTTCCCATTATCGCCGATGCCGCGGCGACCGCCGGGTTGG
>JADFGO010000116.1 GCA_022567655.1 Candidatus Neomarinimicrobiota bacterium | reverse complement strand
CGGTAGGCGGCAGCTCGCCAGTGATCAACAGGCGTGATGCCGTCAATGCGGCGGCGACCTATATAATGTTTGATTATATCGACGATCAATTCGAAGTCTTTAGAGATATACAGCGAAAATATTACAAGAGATACGAGGACGTCAAGGGGAAAGGCGTTAATTCAGGTTTTTATATGATACCGCTTCCCAGCAGCAGCGCGAGAACTAAGAGCATAACGCCGACAAGATTGCGAACATGATGCATCTTCACTTTTTTCATCCGCCTGCTGCCTAAGAAGGAGCCGAGAAAAGCCGTAATTACCGCAACTGCCATCAAGTTCAGACCTCCCGATTCGACTATTGTATCTACTGCCCCCCCGAAAAACAGAGTTCCGTAAACAATCAGACGGGAGATATCCACGACTACGGCACACACAACTCCCGTGCCTATGAACTTCGTCTTATCGTTTAAAGAACGAAGAAGAAATGCGCTGCGCAGCGCTCCCTGATGTCCCGACAGTCCGCCGAAGAAACCCGACAATGCGCCTCCCAGCGGAATATATTTCTCCGAAAAAGATAATCTGCTGAGACCCGAACTGAATTCGAGATACGCAAACAATAACATCAATCCCGCCACGACCAATTTAACGGCGGTTACCTCTCTCATCCCTCCGAGGTCATAGACCAAGAGCGGTGTCGAGCCAACCATTTGAGTCAGGAGATACGCCCCTAAAGCGGACGTTATCAGTCCGGGTATTATGAATTTTAAGGCGATTTTCTTGTCGGCATGCCTGCCGACAAGAAACAGCTTGAAGATGTTGTTGGATAGATGAACCACCGCCGTCATCGCTATTGCCGCTTCGACAGGGAAAAAGAGAGCGAACACCGGCATCAGGAGTGTGCCGATGCCGAAACCCGAAAAGAGAGTCAGCGCGGCAACCGAAATAGATGCGATGATTACAGCTATGTACATCAGCATTTCAATAAATCCTCATAACAGTTGCGAGTACCGGTTATGCCGTACGAGATTCTGAATGACAGATAGGAATTTAAAGAATTATTGTAACAAGAAAAAGCCCCGAGTTAAACCCGGGGCTTCGTTTTTATTCTCGTTTCATCAAATACGGGTTAATAAGCCCACCCGTATGCAGTCGCTTCCATTATCCTAATCCTCCATTTCCCTTGCCTTTATATATACGGGAAAAGGAAGAATTTGTTCCGGTGGAAAATGAATTATAGTACATTTGATCAGTAGAGTATTTCTTTGAAATAATTTCCGACTCATTTCTCGTTTATTTCCTGTTCCTTTTCATATCTTTATAACGATATATTCTTAAAAAACAAATATTTATGCGATATATCATAAGAACCAATTATGGTTTTATTTTCGTTTTATTTCCATGTTATTTCGACATTATGTCAAAATTGAAATCTGAATAGATGAGAATTTTTATAAAGGAAATATCGTTACTTTCTAAAAAATATCCCCTCCCTGCCTCACGTTTATTATAAGCGTAGGATCCTCAAATTTCCGGTCATCTACGCGTCTGCCCATGAGATCGGCGACGTTTATATCAAGCCGCTTCCGTTTTTGGTTTTCCATCTTTATCCTTCGGGGCAGCCGGTCTGTGTGCCTATCTATCTCGAGCTCGGCATCCCAGGGTTCAAGCACGTTCCAGCGTTTTGATTTTATCCGCGCCTGAACGTCTATCCCGAGTTCATCGTCCTGTAATCTGATGGTATCACCGACTTCAAGCCTATCGTAAGGATAACCGTCGGGATCGGCTTCGAAGAGATCCAGAATAGATACCTTGTATTTCGACTTAGGGTCTTTGTTACTTTGTAAAGCATCAAATCCTCTGTCCCAGAGGAGTCTTGCCCCGCTTATCGGATAAAATTCGTTCGGGACGCTGAGGCGTCCCGCTTTTTCGAGCATCACCGAGTCCACGTAAAAGTCCGAGCTTGCGGAGTTCGAAAGTATCTTCACCGAGCCGTTCACCCCCTGAGCTGCGATACCGTCGAGCATCAGCTGCGTCCATACTCCCGTCTGGCTTGTTTCCGCCGTTTTTCCCGCCGCAGACGGTTGGTCGGTTACGCCGTCATATAGTTCAAGTTTAACTTTACCTGATGAAACATATACCCATACATACAAGGAATATACATAGTTTGTAACAAGCGTAATCGATTGTTCTATCCCCTCCCCCGCGTCTGCTTCCACTATCTTCTGACTTTTAGTGCCGTACCGCACAAAGTCGGGATTCGTATTCGACGAAATCGGGAAATTTCCACCGATAGTTATCGCGGACCAATTTTCTGCCAATCCGGATACGAATATTCCTGAAAAGTCAGGATTGAAAAGTAAATTTCTGGCTTCGACTATCGACGTCTCATGAAAGATTGACTCTATTGTGCCGTACGAACCGATGGAACCTGCGTCCCTTATATGTTTTATGTCTGTTCCGGCGGAATCGGCGACTATCTTGAAATGATCTCCTACGGTCAAACCGGAAAATGCGGTAGTTACCACGACCTGACTTCCGGCAATCGAGTCGGTAATCAGTCGTCTGGCACCGACGGTTGCGCTGCTTATTGCTCTTGTTAATTCGACGTAATAATTATTCCATGAATCGTTTGAAGGCACCAGCCTGTTGTGAGCCGACAGCGTTGCCCCTGAAATGGCGGTCAGTATATGTTCGGCGCCTTCAACACCCAATACATCATCTCCCCCTATGTCCACAGGCGGCTCTCCTCCTCCCACAGGATACACCACGTTGAATAGATCACGTATATCGATATTTTTTCTAATTCCGGTCAGATTCCGGGTATATCGAATTTTCGCATTCGAACTGCTCCCTCTCTTTTTAATCGACACTGTTTTATCGTTACTGACCGTCATATCGGTGTCAAGAGACTCCCGCAGGTCCTCGACCAGTTCGAGAACGGGACTGAACTTTAACTCAATGTCAACCTTGGCGGCTGAGGAGATGGTTCCGACAGAAAAAGACGATACCCCGAGAATTTCGCTCAGAATGGTGGAAGGATCGCCATTTACGAACGGCGTCCACTTAGCGTAGATCTCACCGAGCATATCGTATTTGATATGTTCACATTCTATCTGTCCGGTAACCACTCCGCTCTCGTTTCTGACGTCACGTTTTTGGCGTATCCTGAACGGTTCATAACTGCCGTCATCAAGGTTTATTACGCGTATTATCTTCAGATTATCTATTAAGCCCCAAACTTCGCTGCTACGGGATATGCTTACGGATAAAGAGTTTTCACCGTTCAACTCATCCATCCTGACGGCGGAAATCAAATCTTTTGAAGGGATTACCGATTGACGTACCGAGTTAGCGGAATCGTAAAGCTCGAGCCTGGATTTAGCCACTGCTCAAAGCCACTTCTTAAGAAAATCGAGTTTTATACCGCCTCCGGCGGTCTTATTGTATATCATCGCTTCCTTCGGGTCGAGGTTGGGAAAGAGCGATCCGCTGTCCATCGAGGCGATTGCGTTAACGAATGTGCCTGCAGATGAATCAGCGAACTCAACCGTCTCCTCTTCACTGTTTATCAGGAGTTTGTCACCTGCGGCAAATACCTTCGTCATACTGAATTTTGCGTTGTCATTTTTTTGCGCCCGGTAAGCGTTTGAGTACTTTAAAACTTCCTGTGCGGACAATTCGCGTGAGAGAAGATAAAATTCGTCAAAGACACAGTCGGGAAATGATGTCTGGGCATTGTCGCTCAGGTAAATCGAAGCCGGATTTCCGGCAAGCGTTGTTATGTTTGCATTCGTAACGCTTCCCAACACTCCGTTAACGTATAGTCTAACGCCGTTCGAACCGAAAGTGCCTATCAGACAGAGTCTATCATTTTTGCTGAAGGTCTGGCTTCCGGCTTCAGAATCATAATCGACTCCAGCCGCTCTTTTTCTGAAGACGAACTTGTCGTTTGTCCAATCGTAGAACAATCTCAGATAGTTGTTCGAATCGTAATATATCTCTATGATGACCGGATCATCCGCGTCATCCGCCCAGCCGGCGGCAAATTGGGGCCGGAGCCAGAGAATAACCGATCCTTCATTTTTATTTCCGACAATATTCCATGAAAGTGTGTCGCCGCCGTCTATACGAAGTCCCTGACCGAATTTCTCCTGCGAATACGAATCAATTTCCGTCGTCGCTTTAACCGAAGCATTCGCGGAAACCGTGTCGAGCTCGATGATCGAAACGTCATCTACGTTCATGCTCAAACCCGGCTGACCGAGCACCACGAGCCGTCCCGTTCCTGAAGTTACCGCCTTGAAAGTACAGGAAAATTTCGTCCAGTCGGCAGCATTTGTGGAATCCGGGGAGTCTAAATCAGAGACTTCGAACGATTTCCTGCCTGCAACGGTTAATCCGCTCAATAAGTTGTCAATACCGAACCTGTAGACAGAGCCGGACGATATCTTGAACCAGCCGGAAATTGTATACCATTTACCGGCTGTAAAGCTGATGTCCTGGTAAATTCCTCGCCCGGTACCCGTAAACGTATCGGCTTTCCAGCTGGCGCTTCCGCCGTGATACTCGGTCGTGTCCTTGGAACCGGCATATTGTAACGGCTGCAAACCTGTCCAGTCAGGAGGGACTTCGCCGCCTTCTATGTAGGTATCCTCCATACTTCCGTTTTGCTGGACGTTGGGTGTGCATTCCATCTGGTCAACGTAGATCGTTGCGTCCCCGTTAACGCCGATTTTTCGCAGTCTGAACTGATGAACGACCGCTCCGTCCGCTTTGATGACACCCTCATAATAAAGCCACTTGCCTGTGGCATAAGAAACGCCTATATCGTCAGTTCCCGTGTCAAGCCTTCGGGTGAGAACGGTTGAGTTGCCAACGATGTCTAAATGAAGTTGATCCGAGGCATTTAACGTACTAAAATATATCCATAGTCTATAAAAATAATCCTGATTATTTACCAGTACAGCCGTTGCCCTATAAACATATTCTCCCGTAAGGGCTGCTTGCCATTCAAGTACGGCTGATTTCAAATCATATTTAACTATATCTGTAACAGTAGATATTTCTGTATTAGCGCCGGTGCCGTCTGCCCCCGAATAAATCCACTCGGCGGCGGGATCATTTTCTTGATCGCCATCTGTAAATTCATTGTCAACCCACGGATGTTGAGTACAAACAGGAACGCCGCTTGATAGTTCGCCAACACTTAATAATTTAGTATCAGGCGTAACGAAAGGTTCTACGCCCGCCCCCGAATTGTATAGATCGGTTACTTCACTATCCATCAAGGCTCGTTCATAGATTTGCCAGTGTATCAAGCCGTCAAAAATATCAGTAGCAATATTAGTGGAAAACTGTCCGATTGATAATGTTTCATCAACAGCCGTAGGAACTCCCAGAGCGGAACTGCTTTCTGAATCAGCTGAATCTAATCGTATGCCAAGATAGTTAGTACCGTCAAATGTATTATTAGTATCCCATCTTACAGTAATCATATACCAAGTTCCGGCGGCAAAGTTCGACGATGTAACGTTTATTGCTGCGGTGCGATTTGTACCACCCGCCATAAGCGATACACGCAAAGTATTGCCACCCGTTTTCTCTATAAAAATATCGTTGTTTGCATCGCCCGTTTCATGGAATATTGAATGATTCTTACCGTCATCGCCGTCAAAATAAGGTTTCACCCAAAATATCATTGTCC
>JADFGO010000115.1 GCA_022567655.1 Candidatus Neomarinimicrobiota bacterium | reverse complement strand
TTTTTATCAGCGGAAGCCTCGACCACGAAACCAACTTCAGTTTTATTTTTAAGCGGCGCCGCGACGCGGCATCCGATTGGCAGGTCAACCCAATCATTCGGAACTCTGTAGGTGTAAGCGTCATCTAAAAGCAGTGGAAACGCTACGTTTACGGTCTTTTGAGCGTCATTCATTGAAAATCAAGATAGAGCAACCTTAAGGAAAATGCAATTTAAAAGGGGAGTTCGATCCGATATCAAATAAAAAGCGCAGGTATGACCCACGCTTTTAAATGATTATTTATATTGAAATTTACTGCTTGATCACCCAGAGTTTTACTTCCGCTTTTACATCCTGATGCACTTTCACGGAGATGTTATAAATACCGAGCGCTTTAATCGGATCCTCAAGGAGTATATCCCTTTTGTCGACCGTGAATCCTTTTTCTTCTAAAAGGGTTGATATTTCCTGCGAGGTTACCGCACCGAACACCTTGTCTTCTTCTCCTACCTGAACGCTTGCCGTGATAGAGACTTTACTCATCTCGGCTGCTATCTCTTCAGCGCCGGTGACCTCACGGCTCTTTTTCGCCTGCTGCCGTTTCTTACCTTCATCGTATACCCGCATGTTGGCTTTGCTCGCTTCTAATGCGATGCTTCTCGGGATAAGATAATTTCGGGCATATCCGTCCTTCACTTTCACTATCTCCCCCGCGTCGCCGAGGTTCTCATGGTCTTTTGTAAGTATAATTTTCATACAGCTCCCTCACTACACCGATTTAACCGTGTACGCCAACAGCGAGATGTTTCTGGCTCTCTTGATAGCCGATGTTATCTCACGTTGATGCTTTGCGCACGATCCCGAAATCCTGCGGGGAATAATCTTTCCCTGTTCCGTTATGAATTTTCTCAACATTCTCGGGTCTTTGTAGTCTATAATAAGCTCACGAGTTTCGCAAAATCTGCATATTTTCTTCTTTGAAATCGCCATTCAATCTTCTCCGATAATTAAATCTCTAATCCTCTATAACCGAATTCGTCTTTTTCGGTGTCTTTGTCTTCATCCACACCGGACATTTCGACTCTCTCCGCCGGTTCTGCCTCCACCGCCTCATCAGCCTCTTCCTTTTTTTCCGCCTCACCGTTTGTTTTTACTTTATCTTCTCCGCTATTGTCAAGGATCTCGTCCTTGTTCTTTTCTACCGGCTCGTTCTTCTCTTCTTCCTTATGTTCGCTTATGTATTTATCAAGGAACTGTATCTTCCGGGCTTTGATCTCAACAATAGTTCTGTTATGCCCATCCTCGGATTTCCATTTCCGGGACTGAAGCTCTCCGGACACGACAACCGAGCTGCCTTTTGACAATCTTCCTTTGCAGCTCTTTGCCAGCGCATCCCATGCCACCACACCGACAAAACAAACGTCTTCTTTTACCTGCCCCTTGTTATCCCTGAATCTGCGGTTCGATGCGAGATGAAAGTTCACCACCGGCGTTCTGTCGGTTGTCTCTCCGAAGGTCGGATCGTTGGTCAGGTTGCCTGCAATAACTACCATATTCAGATCGGGCATGCGCAATTCAGCCATTTACACTTTCTCCGTCTTTGGTTCCTTATCCTTCTCTTCGTTTGCCCTGATCTCCTCTTTGACTCTTTCAGGTTCTTCGTCAAGTCCGACACATAAATGAGACAGGACAGCTTCCATTAAACCGAACTTTTCTTTGAGCATTTTTACCAGTTCGGGTTTCCCTGCAAATTTAAGTAAAATAAAGTTTCCATAACGCTGTTTTTCTATTTCATAAGCCAGTCTCGTCCTCCCCCAATCGCTTTTGCTATAAATATCAGCGCCTTCAGAAATAATGAATTCCTCGACTTCTTTCTTTACCTGTTTGATCTCAACAGCTTCAAGAGAAGAATTGATGATATACAACGTTTCGTAATAGTTCACTCTTTCCTCCATTTCGTTATCATAAAAGTAATGGTGCTATAACCAGAGATACAACCGACATAAGTTTTATCAGGATGTTCATTGAAGGTCCGGAAGTATCTTTAAACGGATCGCCGATCGTATCTCCTACGATAGCAGCTTTATGTGCATCTGAGCCCTTCCCTCCTAAATTTCCAGCCTCAATGTACTTTTTAGCGTTATCCCACGCGGCTCCTCCGTTCGACATGAAAAGCGCAAGGAAAACTCCCGATAATAACGAGCCGGCAAGCAATCCTCCAAGCGCCTCTTTACCGAGAAGAAAGCCTACAGCGATCGGGACGAAGATCGCTATCAATCCGGGAGCTATCATTTCTCTCAATGCAGCTCGTGTACTGATATCAACACAGCGGGCTGAGTCCGGAGTTGCCGTGCCTTCCATCAGACCCGGAATTTCTCTGAACTGCCTTCTAATCTCTTCCACCATCTTGAATGCCGCCTTGCCGACAGACGTCATAGTCAGCGATGCAACAAGAAACGGCACAGCTCCGCCAAGGAGCAAACCTATGACTACTATCGGTTTGGTAAGATCTATCCCCACGGTTTCGAGTTCCACTGCTCTTGTATATGCAGCAAAGAGCGCTAAAGCCGTAAGCGCGGCAGAACCGATGGCAAACCCTTTTCCGAGTGCTGCCGTTGTGTTTCCCAGCGAATCGAGCCCATCGGTAATCTCACGCACGTCATCACCGAGCCCCGCCATCTCCGCTATGCCTCCGGCGTTGTCCGCAATCGGCCCGTAGGCATCGACCGACATCGTGATCCCCACAGTAGCGAGCATCCCGACCGCCGCTATCCCTATGCCGTAAAGACCCGCGAATTCGGATGCAAAATATATTGTTGCGCAAATGATGATGACTGGAACGGTTGTGCTTTCAAATCCTACCGCCAATCCCGTAATAACGTTCGTGGCAGGTCCCGTTTTAGATGCTTCCGCCACGTCCCGGATCGGTTTTGCTCCGGTATAATATTCAGTTGAAAATCCGATGAATATTCCTGCAAGACTTCCTGCGACTATTGCCCAAAAGATCGATATCCCGGTGACGTCACCTTCGCTCAAGCTTCCCCTGAAATCAAGCATATCAGTAGCATAATAGGCGCCTATAAGAAACAGCAGTGCGGCAATTATTGTCGAATACCTCAAAGCGCCTGCCGGACTCCCTTTACTCAGAACTTTGATCGAGGCTATCCCGAGAAGCGAAGCAACGAGACCCAGCATCGCAAGAATCAACGGTAACGACATAAACTTGATCGGCATCGATTGAGTCATCGCAGAAGTCGCGCCAATGGCGATTGTCGCTATTATTGAGCCTACATAAGACTCGAAGATATCCGCTCCCATTCCCGCCGTATCCCCCACGTTGTCGCCGACCATATCGGCGATAACGCCGGGATTTCTCGGATCGTCCTCCGGTATCCCCTCTTCTATCTTGCCGACCAGATCCGCGCCGATGTCTGCCGTTTTAGTGAATATCCCGCCTCCAATTCTCGCGAATAATGCTATCGTGCTCGCTCCCATAGCGAACCCGGTGATATATTTAGCCGTAGATATATCCCGTCCGAATATCAGGAAAAAAATTCCGACGCCGATCAGTCCGAGGCTTGCTACGGAGAGACCCATGACAGATCCACCCATGAACGAAATAGACAGCGCCTTGGCTTGACCGCTTGATGCAGCCGCTTGCGCAGTCCTGACGTTTGCCTTGGTCGCAGCTTTCATCCCGAAGATACCTGCGAGCATCGAGCAAAATGCGCCCGCAAGATAGGCAAATGCAGTTTGAGGAAATATCTGCCAATAAAGAAATATCGTCACTACAAGTATGAATCCGAGCAGAATCGTATATTCCCTCTTGAGGAAAACCATTGCTCCGTCATGTATCAGGCTGGCAAGCTCACGCATCTTATCATTACCGGCATCCTGTTTTGAAATATAAAGATATATTAAAAAGGCTACCACCATCCCGCCGACGCCGAACCATGGCGCATACTCTGTAAATCCGGGTATTTCCAATTTCAGTTTTCCTCCCTGTTTAAGTTACCCTCGTTTTCCCTCTTATTAAATTTATTCATACTCCTATGAATATCGCTGTATATGAATTCAAGCGCGCCATCCGCGGCGTAATCGACCATATTCCGAATATCTCCGATCTGATCTTCGCTAAATCTTGACAGAACAAATTCGACGTCGTCCGAGTCCCTCTCCACGCTGTCGATACCGAGCCGGATACGGGGGAAATCCTCCGAGCGGAGATGGTAAATGATCGATTCCATCCCGTGGTGTCCCCCTGCTCCCCCCTTCTCCCTTATCCGGACAGACCCTAACGGCAGATCAAGATCGTCATAGATAACGAGCATATCGGACGGCGAAAAATCATATTTGTCCTTCAGAGCCAGAACAGCAATTCCGCTTTCGTTCATAGACGTCGTAGGCTTAATTAGCAGGAACGGCCCCGTCCCATCCTTTGATTCCCAATACGGTCCGCTGCCCGGCTTGAGAGTCGTCCTCTTCCTCTGCGCAATTCTGTCGATCACCATGTAACCCAGGTTATGTTTTGTCTCTTCATATTCCGAACCCGGGTTACCTAATCCTATCAGACACTTCAAAAATACACTGGGTATATTTTATTTCTCTTCCGATTTATCCGGAGCCTTTCCGGGAGATTCTTCTTTTTCACCCTTTTCTGCTCCTTCCTCTCCCTCAACCTCTTCACCCTCTTCACCCTCAAGTTCTTCAAGCTCTTCTTCCGGAACAACCTCTTCGACGATCTTGGGAGTCACAACGGAAACGATTGCAAGTTCCGCCTCAGTCACTATAGATATTTTCGGCAGACTGATTTCACTTACATGAATCGAATCCCCTATATCCAGGTTTTCCACGTTGATGTTTATTACTTCCGGTATATCACCCGGCAGCCCTCTCAGGGTGAGTTCTCTTAACGTGGATTGCTGCAGACCTCCCAATTTTACTCCTTCAGGAGTTCCCTCAAAATGAATCGGTATCTGGAGTTCAATCTCCTTGTCCATTCTGATTCCCATCAAGTCGACGTGGAGTATCTTATCCGTTACCGGATGAATCTGCACTTCTTTTATTACAACTTTCTTGGCATCGGCATCGTCCAATTTCATATTTATTATCACATTTCCCGAAGCGATTATTCCAAGCAGCTCCCGCTCCTCTATCAAAAGTAGTTCCGGTTCATCTCCCGAAGAATAGTACACACCGGGAATTCCACCCTCGCGCCTCGTGCTGCTTAAAACGCTTTTTTTAACTACTTCCCGAGACCTGACGTTAAGTAAATCATTTGCCATATCTTGCTCCTTTAATCAATTCAATAATCCTGTTCGTCAAAAAGTTTGCTGATAGACCTCTCTTCGTGTATTCTGATGATTGCTTCGCTGAAAATATTAGCCACGGATACTACTTCCAGCTTTTCAGATGTATGGTCTTCCCTTAACGGAATTGTGTCGGTTACTATAAGTTTTTCTATCGAAGATTCATCTATTTTTTGCAGAGCGTTTTCGGAAAGAACAGGATGGGTAGCCAGAGTATAAACCGCTTCCGCTCCCTTATTGATAGATGTTTCAGCAGCATTTATCAGCGTTCCTGCCGTATCTACAAGATCGTCCAACAAGAGAACTATTTTACCCTCTATATCTCCAATAATGTTCACAACTTCCGATTTATTTGCTTTCTCCCTCCGCTTGTCCACTACGGCTAAATCAAGGTCTAAACGGCGCGCAAACGCTCGTGCCATCTTTATGCCGCCGATGTCCGGCGCCATAACTACCGCGTCCTTGATATATTCCTTCTTGGATAGATA
>JADFGO010000114.1 GCA_022567655.1 Candidatus Neomarinimicrobiota bacterium | reverse complement strand
GATCTCTCCTTCGGATCGTTTATCTCATCGTAGGGTTTCGACAGGTTTTGCTGCAAATCTTATTTTAAAATCAGACCCGATAAGTTGGCGATATGGTCGTTTGAGAAGTTATAATCGGCAAGGAATTCCTTAGTTGAATCATAGACTTTGTCGTTCATAGAGAACAGCAGCATCACGAGCTGATACTCCGCTTTTTGAACCGCACCGTCGAGCTTGAACTCTATGGCTTCTCCCGCTTCATCCTCTGCTCTAATGTATGATTTATATTTTTCCGACTCTCTTTTTATCAGTTCCTCATCCACACCGAATTTCGACGCGAATTCTTTCAGGAGTAAGTCTTTAACCAGCTCGTCTTTCAGGTCAATCAGCTCTTCCACCACACGTTTCACCTCGCGGGATTTCAACGCCGGTTCCGATAGATCTACTTCCGGAATGATCCCGATCCTGAAATCCACAAACCCCGCCGCGCTGCCGATAAGTTCGTTCAGTTTTTCGGGACCTTCTTTTCTGACAAAGCTGTCAGGGTCAGACCCGTCGGGGAGCTGCGCCACTCTTATATCGAAACCGACTCCCATCAACTGCACCGCCGCGCGGACAGCCGCCTTTCTTCCCGCTTCGTCTCCGTCGTAGAGCAATACCGCCGAGTCGGCGTACCTTTTCGCCAGCCGCGCATGCTGCTGCGTCAGGGCGGTTCCCGAAGTCGCAGCTGCGTTTGTTATCCCCGCGCCGACTATGCTCAGGAAATCGGTGTATCCTTCTACCAGCAGAATCCGGTTCGTTTTTTTCACGCTCTCTTTTGTCTGATAGAGACCGTAAAGCACTTTACCTTTTATATACACCGGCGACTCAGGGCTGTTGACATATTTCGCTCCCCCGCCGTTCTCCTCTTTCCACACCCTGCCTCCGAACGCCACGACCTTACCCGCTTCATTTATCACCGGGAAAACGATCCTCCCCCTGAATAAATCATAAGTGTTGCCCTGCTCGCTTTTGCCCAACAATCCGGCGCTTATCAATAATTTTTCGTCAAATCCTCTACCGCTCAATTTCCCCTTCAGCCATTCCCATTCGTTCGGGGCTAACCCGATGCCGTACTCCTTGAGCATCTCTCCTTCGATCCCTCTGCCGGCGAGATATTCTCTCGCTTCCGCCCCGTCGTCCCCGGTCAGCTGTTTATGATACTCGGAGGCGGCGGCTCTGTTCACCTTATAAAGAACGGCGGATTTGCTTTCACCCTCTTCAAATGTCTTAGATTCGGGAATTTCGATTCCCGCCTTTTCCGCGAGCGTCCGGACAGCGTCGATGAAATTCACACGTTCGTACTCCATAACGAAACTGAATACGTTTCCCCCCCTGTTGCAACCGAAACAGTGCCAGATCTGCTTTGAGGGACTTACGCTGAACGACGGGGTTTTTTCATTATGGAATGGGCAAAGCCCGAGAAAGTTCGTGCCTCTCTTTTTCAGGTTGACGTAACCCCCCACGAGCGAAACGATTTCCGTCGAATCCCGTATATTATCTATGATGTGTTCAGGTACTCTCAAGGTCAATCGAGCTCCACGACGGTAACTCCCGCGCCGCCCATTTTTGGTTCCGGCGTATGGAACTTTTTGACATGCGGATGCGATTCGAGCCGTTCGGCAACTAATTTCTTCAGTATCCCCTCCCCTTTGCCGTGAATCACTTCAACCCTTGAAAATCCGGCTAACATAACGTCATCGAGGTATTTGTCCAGTACCGAAATCGCCTCTTCCGCCCTCATTCCTCTAAGACTGACCTCGTGACTTACCTCCCGCACGCCCGGTCCTCTATATCCTGTGCTGACATAGGAGCTTTCATCTATGGTATCCGAATCGGGTTCATATAACTTATCGATCCCGATCCTGATTTTAGTGCTGCCTACTGAAACAACGGCATCTTTCTTACCGGCGATGACCTCTTCAATCGACCCTGAGACTTGAAGCGACGGGATCAAGACTTTCATACCGGGTTTTATCTCCTCCGGACGCAGGGGTTTGTGATTTTCTTCTTCAACTTCCGAATTCGATGAGATCAGATCATCCACATCTTTCTTTTGTTTATCAATCCTTTCTTTAGAAGTTTTTATGACCTGTGATTCGCCGGCGCTTTCTTTTATTTCCCTGACCGCCTTTTCAATAGCCGCGTTGGCATCGGCGAGAATCGATTTCGCTTCTATCGCCGCTTCAGCCTTCAATTTCTTTCCGAACGATTTGGAATTTTGGAGTTTTTCTTCGTACTCCGTCACCATTTTGTTAAGGCGGGATTGAAGAGCCGTAACTTCTTCTTCGGTTTTCCGAAGAATTTGCCGTTCGCGCTCAAGATCAATTAGCAGTCTGTCCACGCGGACGTTATCACTCCCGATTCTCGACTCAGCGTCTTTTATGAGAGCCTCACTAATTCCTAATTTCCGGGATATTTCGAGAGCAAAAGATGAACCGGGAACGCCTGATAGAAATTTATACGTCGGAGTCAAGGTGTCAACGTCAAACTCCATGGAGCAGTTTAGAAACCTGTTCCTCTCCTGAGCAAGGGTTTTTAGAGCGCTGTGATGGGTCGTCACGATTGTCGCGGCTCCCCTATCGTTCAGCTCTTCCAAAAACGCCGCGGAGAACGCCGCACCCTCGGCGGGGTCGGTGCCCGTACCGATCTCGTCTATCAGTACGAGGCTTTTTTCGTCCGCGTCGTCGAGAATCTCTTTCAGATTTTTCATGTGCGATGTAAACGTCGAAAGGTCTTCCGCTATCGACTGCCTGTCGCCTATATCGGAAAATATCGAGTCGTAAACAACCATTTTCGATTCCTCAGAAAGAGGAACGTGGAGCCCCGACTGAACCATCAGTGAGAACAATCCGACCGTTTTGAGAGCCACAGTTTTTCCGCCGGCATTCGGACCCGTAATTACAATCGTTTTGACGCCGTCTCCCTGCGTATAATCGAGCGGAACTACGTCTCTTAACTGTTCGAGGACGGGATTGCGGGCTTTCTTTAACGTTACTTCCCCTCCTTCCGATAAAATCGGCGCGCAGGCATTCATAATTCTCGAAATCTCAGATTTCGCGTAAATAAGGTCGATCTCCATCAGAGTATCATAATTCAGGGCAATCTCCCGGGCGTGAGGACGCAGTTCGCCGCAGATCTCTTTCAGTATCCGCTCAATCTCTCGCGACTCTTCGACCTTCAAGCTCTGAACTTTGTTGCTGAGTTCGATGACTTCCAACGGTTCTATGAACAGAGTTGTTCCGCTTGCCGAACTGTCGTGGATCACTCCTTTGAGTCGATTTTTCTTTTCTATTATCACCGGAATAACGAACCTCCCGTTCCGGATAGTAGGGTTCCCCTCCCTCGCTACGCCCTCTTTGACCAGCTTTCCCATGATCTCGTCAAGCCGTTTGCGCATCTTGCTTTCGGCGGTTTGGATCGATTTGCGGATCTTGCGAAGCCCCTGACCGGCGCTGTCGAGAATTTCGCCCTCCGGTCCTACCGTCCGCTTTATCCTCTTCTCGATTTCCGGCAGGGCGCTGAGTCCGTTTGACATCGCAAAGAGCAGCGGCTGTTCTTCTGAACAGTCTTTCAGATAGGATTTGATGGAGCTCGATAAGCCGAGAAGAGTCCCAACTTTTCTCAGCCCCTCAGGTTGAAGCAGACCCCCTTCTTTACCGAGAATCCCGATTTCATTTTCAACATTTTCAAATGAGTCAATTGGGAATTCGCCGCCGTCCTCCCGAATAGCGCGCATCTCGGTAACGAGCCGGAGTCGATCTTTAATTTCGGCAATGTCTGATATCGGGCGGAGCGCTTCCACGAGAGGTAGAGTTGCTTCGGAATGTATCGACTGCGAAAGGAGTTCTTTTATAACAGGGAAGTCTAAGCTTTCCAGAACGGCACGGGGGCAGACTTTATTTTCAGCAATGCTAAACAATCTCAGAGACTAACAAAACTAATAAAACAATAATATAATATGGATATTCAATTTGAAATCTTAGAATCTAAGTTGAAATACAATATGATCACCATTTCTCTTGTGCTTGATAGTAATTGTGTCAATTTCCGGTATGGCCTGAGATATCTGCTTATTAAGGTCTATCACATGTGGTGAAGATTCTAAAATAAGATTTACACTTCGTTCTGTGATTTTGGGATAATGACGACCATGGGGATTACCTTCAGGATGTACTTCAGCCATAATTCGGAGTCTAGGACGAACCGAGGCTTTTTCAATTATTTGAGAACTTGCAATTAATGTCTGGTCCGTAATAGCCGATAGAGTTTTTTCAAACTCTTTTAAAGCATCTTGAGAAATATTAATTTCTTTTTTTTCCAAATGTGAACGGAACACGTTTAAAAACATTTGATAAATCAAGTGATCTTTTGGGACTGTTTCAAAAAAAGATCCATCTACCACGGAAATCCTTACTTTCTCCTCATTACCAGCATGAGTTCGTATTAAGTAAAAATTTCTTCTCTCAAAGCTATTATACGATTTTTCCCCTGATAAGTCAGTGTCTAGGATATGAGCGATTCTAGATACGAGGCTCTTTCCATTAATTATATCTAATTCTTCGAGGTTTTTGTATTTTGTAGGAAGTGTGGAGTTAAACGACGCTATGCTCCCACCTTTTGAATCTTTCAGCTCTAATAAGCTACCACATATCAATTTTCCCGAATGCTTTCTTACTTTCAACATGAAATCTGGGAATTGTTCGGACTTCGAATACAGAAGATTTTCATTGACAGTGGCTTTAATTTTGTGGATGAACGCAGTTTCATTTTTAAAAAGCTTTTTAGTATTCCCCCAAAAATCACAGCCATATTTATTCAACGCATCTTTGCGGTTGTCGATATAAGCGAAATCATTCTTACCGGCTTTTATACTTATCTCCTCCAAAGACGAATTAAGATTAATATCTTCGGACTTTAATGAATTGACCATTTCAATGAAAAAATCGACAACGTCAATAGAGTTATACATATTAGAATAAACTACTCTGTTTTGGAAGTTGTATTGGCTTATAAGAAGGCCATATTGCCTTTAAATTTTGGCTATATCTGTAATACTTTTGGTACTTAAGGATATCATCTGGCGGTCTTAAATCATTTAAACGATTTTTAATAATATTTACATTGTTTGGGTCAATCTCTACTAAAATTGAGCTGCGTTGTAGCTGTTGGGAGACAATTGATGTCGTGCCGGTCCCTGCGAATGGATCTAAAACCAAATCACCTGGAGTAGTCGAAGTCAAGATTATTCTTAAAAGAAGAGCTATAGGAGATTGTTGTGTATGAGACCTTTCTCCACTCCTATCCCGGATTGGTTCATCAGCGGCAAAATATCCCGATGTTAACTCCCTTATATCATCCCATACGTCTGTGAGGTAAATACCATTTGGTCTCTCATACTTATACCCGGGCGGGATAGGTGGATCCACTCGCAATTTATTAAACACTCGCGGTTTCTTACCCTTTGTAGCGTAAGCAATAACTTGATATTGCTTCGAATATCTGTATTTTGATGGAACCGCAGATGTCTTTTTCTTCCATACAATTAGATTCTGAAATTTCCAACCAGTTTTTCTTAAGGTCGTAAGAACACTCTCCGTATTTTTTTCCCTTTGCATAAAATAAACAGCCCCGCCCTCGTCCGTAACATCATAGACTCGAGACAGAACATCTCTCATCCAGTCCCAGTATTTTTCTTCAGGTTGGTTATCATCAAAAAATTTGTAATCTTTTCCCTGTCTAAAAGGTGGATCTATGAATCTTAGATGTAAATCACTTTTAACATATGTTCTTA